>JAKCCP010000400.1 GCA_021841985.1 Pseudomonadota bacterium
CGCGCGGCACGAATGGCTTCGGCTATGATCCGATATTCGTGCCTTTGGGGGCCAGCGAAACCTATGGTGAAATGACGCCGGCGCGTAAACATGAAGCGAGCCACCGGGCGCGCGCTTTCGCCGCTCTTCTGGCGGCGGTGTTTTCCGAGTAAACTGGCGAAGAACCAAGGATGCGAGGTGAGGCCGTGAAAAAACTGTTTTCCACCGCCAAGACGACGGACGAGCGTTTCCCGGTCGAGAAAACCCCCGAGGAATGGCGCGCGGCCCTCGGCCCGGCACAATACGCGGTGTTGCGCGACCACGCGACCGAGCGCGCCGGCACCAGCCCGCTCAATGTCGAGAAGCGCTCTGGGGTCTTCTGCTGCGCCGGCTGCGGCGCGCCATTATTCTCATCCGCGACGAAATTCGAGAGCGGCACCGGCTGGCCGAGCTTCTTCGCCCCGATCGCCGAAAACGCCGTCGGCGCGCGCGAGGATCGCAGCCTGTTCATGACCCGGACCGAAACCCATTGCGCGCGCTGCGGCGGCCATCTCGGCCACGTCTTCGAGGACGGCCCGGCGCCGACCGGGCTCCGCTACTGCATGAACGGCGCGGCGCTCGCCTTCACGCCGCAAGATGAGGAAAAGTAAAAGGAAAGGTTCTTTTTTGAAAAAAAGAACCAAAAAACTTTTCAAACGAAAGAGGCGTGGGTGAGGGCGCCGGTGTAACCGACCAACGTCACCTGGGTGTGATCGGGGAGGGTGAAACTGGTCGAGCCATTGGCGACCGTTGCATTGGCAATGGCAGTCGTCGCCGTGCCGCTGGCATAGCCGTTCAAAACGAACGCGGCATTGGTGGGATTGAAGCCGCTGACATCGACGCTGCCGCCGGACTGGCCGTTGACCAAACCGATCAGCGTGTAGGCGCTCGAATCATAGATCGTGTTGGCGCCGCTGCCGGCCTGGACGTAATCGATCCCCTGATTGCCATAGATGGTGTTGTTGCCGGCGCCGGTGAAGATATAGCTGGAATCGGTGTTGCTGTTGCCGCCATAGATCGTGTTGCTGCCGGTGACCGGGATCACCCAGTCGGTGGCGCCGCTGGAGTTCAACGGCCCTCCGAAGATGTTTCCCGTCGCGTTCTGGTTGCCGAACATGTAGCTGGTGCCGCTCGCGCTGCCGATCAGCGTATCGGCGGTCGCGTTCGGCCCGGCGACGATGATATTGCCCGCGCCCTCGCCATAGACGATGTCATCGGCGCTTTGCGCGACCAGCGCATTATTGCCGCCGGTGCCGCCGACCAGCTCCTCGCCGGTGCTGGTGCCGCCGAAAGCGGTGACATTGCCGGTCGCGCCGAACACGCTGAGCGCGCCCGCCCCGCCGATCACCGTGCCGGTGCCGCCGGGGAGACTCGAATTGCTCGTCGAGCCGTCGATGAAGGTGAGGCTGGAGGCATTGCCGAAGGTGAGCGCCGGCCCGATCGCCTTCACGGTCTCAGCACCCCCGCTGCCCGTGACACTGGTGCCGACGATGGTGTCCGTGCCCTCGGAATAGACGATATTGTCGCCCGAGCCGAGGAACATGAGATTGGATTGGGCGCTGCCGGTGATGGTGTTGTTGCCATCGGCGGCAACCACCGTGTTCACCCCGCCCTCGAAATCGAAATACCAGCTCTCGATGCCGGTGGTGCCGGTCTGCACCATATTGTTGCCGCCGGCGAAAGCGGCTTCGCCGGTCGCGCTGGTGACACTCATCGTCGTCCCGGCATTGGAATTGACGACGTATTGCAGGCTGGGATCGGCGGCGTTGATCGTCACCGGCACCGTGCTCGCGTTGACCACCGCGTAAGCGTCCTGGTTCGAGAGATCGAGGGTCGAGAGGCCGGGCGTTCCGAAATCGGCGAAGATGGCGGTCGGGGCGGAGGGATTGGGCAGGCCGAGGGCGATCTGGCTCGGGTTGGTGATGAAATCCGATTGCTGCGTCGGGGCGTAATTCTCGATCGGCGAGATGAAGGTCGTATTGACGTAATTCGCCGAATTGGCGCTGGTGAACGGAATGGTCACCGAATCGCCCTGGTTGTCATAGGGGATGATCAGATTGGCCCCGGTCACGGTTCCGGACATGCGGCACTCTCCCTGGTTCGGTGTTCCGCTTTGTTTTGGCGCGCCGCCGCCGCGAGGCAAGCGGGGCAAGGGGTATTTTACGAGAATTTAACATCACGTTCCGGCGAGAGGGGGGCTTTGACCTTTGTTCCTGGGCACGCCAGAGTGCGCCCTCGAAGGAAGCCAAAGCCCGAGGAGCCAGCGCATGCAAGCCAAGAAAATCCATCACAAATTGAGCGTCTCGACCCAGATCGCGCCCGAGGATTACGCGCAACTGGCAGCCTCAGGCGTGCGCGCGGTCATCAACAACCGTCCCGATGACGAGGATCCCGGCCAGATGCCGGCGTCCGAGGCGGCCAAGCTCGCGGCCAAGCACGGGCTCGCCTATCACCATATTCCGATCACCACCGCCGAGATCCCGGCCGAGGCGGTCAAGCGCTTCGGCGAGGTGCTGGAGAATGCGCCCGGTCCGGTGCATGCGCATTGCCGCTCCGGCCTGCGCTCGGCGCTGCTCTGGGCGCTGCATCAGGTTCAATCGGGGAAAATGACCGCGGAAGATGCCTGTGCCGCGGCCTCGGCGCATGGCTTCGATCTCCGCGCCCCGGTCGCCCATCACAGCGCGCGGCTCGGGCACACCGCGAAGAAACCCTGACCCAGGTGAC
>JAKCCP010000017.1 GCA_021841985.1 Pseudomonadota bacterium
AGTGTCCATTGCCTTTTAAGAAACAAAAGCCAGGCGCCGATCGGCCGGTCGAGCCGCGCGAGCAGGAGATAGGGCTGCCAGCGCGGCGGCAGGCGGGCGAGGAAGCCGTCGCGAACGATATCGGTATGCGCGGTCATGGGTGCTAGTCTGACCGCTATCATGGCCAGGTCAATCCGTCTCCACACGCCGGCCGCGCTCACCGCCGGCGGCATCGTCGCCCTCCCTCCCGATCAGGCGCATTATCTCGGCGCGGTGATGCGCTTGGCGCCCGGCGCCGTCATCGCGCTGTTCAACGCCCGGGACGGCGAATGGCGGGGCCGGATCAGCGCCCTCCGCCGGGGCGCGGCGGAGATCGAGATCGAGGCACGGCTTCGCCCGCCCGCGCCCGAACAGGACTCCGATCTCTGGCTGGCCTTCGCCCTCCTCAAGCGCCCGGCGACCGATCTCGTCGTGCAGAAGGCGACCGAGCTTGGGGTTGCGGCGATTTTCCCGGTGATCACGATGCATAGCCTCGGCGAGCGGGTCAATCTCGCCCGGCTGGAAGCGATCGCGCGCGAGGCGGCGGAGCAGAGCGAGCGGCTGTCGCTGCCCGCGATCCAGGCGCCGCAACCGCTCCCCGCCCTCCTCGCCGGTTGGCCGCGCGGGCGCCGTCTGGTCGCCGCGATCGAGCGCGCCGAGGCGCCGCCGGTGGTGGCAAAACCAGGGCCAACGGCGCTCATCGTCGGGCCGGAGGGGGGATTCGCACCGGCGGAGCTTGACGTGTTGCGCGCGCATCCCTTTGTAGAGCCGGCGACGCTCGGGCCGCGCATCCTCCGCGCCGAAACCGCCGTGATCGCCGGGCTGGCCCTGCTTCAGGCCGCGCCCCGGCGGCGTTGACTGCGCCTGCCATTTTCCTGCGCCGCCCTTCCGGAGGCGCGCCAAAAGGTCACGAAAGCCGCATGTCCAATCCCGGCGAGATCGACGCCACCCCCATCACCGATCGGCGCCAGCTCGCCGCCTGGTTAGAGGCCGGTGGCAAGCCGCGCGAAGCGTGGCGGATCGGCACCGAGCATGAAAAATTCGGCTTCCACCTCGCCGATCTCGCGCCACCCGCCTATGAGCCGGCGGGAATCGGCGCCGTCCTCGCCGGATTCGAGCGCGCCGGCTGGGCGCCGATCCTCGATCGCGGCCGGATGATCGGGCTCAAGGGCGGCGCCGCGCGCGATGAGGCGTCGATCTCGCTGGAACCGGGCGGGCAACTGGAACTCTCGGGCGGCCTGCTTCCCGACCTCCATGCCACGGGGCGCGAAATGGCGACGCATTTCGCCGAGATGCACGACGCCGCCGATGCGCTCGGCCTCGGCTTCGCGGCCCTTGGCTTTCACCCGCTGGCGCGCCGCGACGAAATGCCGTGGATGCCGAAAAGCCGCTACGCCATCATGCGCCGCTACATGCCCGCGCGCGGCGCGCTCGGCCTCGACATGATGCTCCGCACCTGCACCGTGCAGGTCAATCTCGACTACGGGTCGGAGGCGGACATGGTGCAAAAGCTCCGCGTCGCGCTCGCGCTGCAGCCGCTGGCGACGGCTTTGTTCGCCAATTCCCCGTTCACCGAGGGCCGCCCGAACGGATTTCTCTCCTACCGCGCCCATATCTGGACCGACACCGACCCCGACCGCACCGGCATCCCGCCGGTGTTCTTCGAGGATGGCTTCGGTTTCGAGCGGTATGTGGACTGGGTGCTCGACGTGCCGATGTATTTCATCCAGCGGGACGGCGGCTTCATCGATCTCGCCGGACGTTCCTTCCGCCGCTTTCTCGAAACCGGCCTCGACGAGGTGCCCGGGGAGCGGGCGGTGGTCGGCGATTTCGCCGATCATCTCACCACCGTTTTCACCGATGTGCGGCTCAAGCGGTTTCTCGAGATGCGTGGCGCGGATGCCGGGACGCCGGCGATGATGCTGGCGCAGAGCGCGCTCTGGACCGGGCTGCTTTATGATGGCGCGGCGCTGGCGGCGGCGGCGGCGCTGATCCGCGCCCATCCGTGGCAGGATTTCGTCGCCCTCCGTGCCGCGGTGCCGCGAAGCGGCCTCGCCGCGCCGTGGCCGACTCCGGCGCGGCCGGAGGGGACATTGCGTGATCTCGCGCGGGAGGTGGTGGCGATCGCCAAGGATGGCCTGCGCGCCCGCGCCCGCCTCGCCGCCGATGGCGTCGACGAGCGCCAGTTTCTCGCCCCGCTCGAAGACATCGTCGCCGGCGGGCCGACCCAGGCCGAGCACTGGCTGGCGCGTTATGATACGGCGTGGCAAGGCGAGACACGGGAAATCTTCCGCGAATCCCGGCTTTGAGCGGCGCGCCACCGCTGGCGGCGAGACCGCGGCGATTCGGGTGCCGAAGCCAGCCGATCACGAAAATTTTTCTTCGCGCCGAGGCCAACGGCGTTCGTGTTTTTCACCGCCGGCCGGATTATTAAAAATCTTAATAGGTTAAAAAATATATAACGTCGTTAATATCGGGATTTTGCCCACCGATTCTTTCCAGAAATGACATTTCGGTGCCATGCCCATGCCGGCGCGATCAGGCGTGACAAACAGAAATGCTTGCAGTCCACACGGGACTCTGTAACTATAAAAAAATGCTGATGTCACGCGCCGCCGAACTCACGTCTCTTGGACGCCCCGCGCCCCGCGCCGGCGAGGAGCGGCTGCGGCTGCGGCTGTTCGGGGCGATGGAGGCGGCGGACGCGAGTGGCGACA
>JAKCCP010000088.1 GCA_021841985.1 Pseudomonadota bacterium
CTCGCCACCGATCTCGCGCGCCGCAAGCATGATCCGTCCGCCGGGCGGGCTGAAGGAGCGGGCATTGGCGATCAGGTTGCGCAAGACCTGCACCAGCCGGTCGGCGACGCCGCGCACGACGAGGCCGCTTTCGGGCGCGTCGAGCACCAGAGGCGGCTCGCCGGTGGCCAGGGTCGCGGCGTGGATATCGGCCAGCGTCGCCAGAATCGGCGCGACATCGACCAGTTCCGTCGCCGTGCGCGACAATTCGGCGTCGACGCGGCTCGCATCCGAGATGTCGCTGATCAGCCGGTCCAATCTCCGCACATCCTCGGCGATGATGGCAAGGAGGCGCCGCTGCTGGCCCGGATCCTCGATCCGCCGCAGGGTCTCGATCGCGCTCTGGAGGGAGGAGAGCGGGTTCTTGATCTCATGCGCGACGTCGGCGGCGAAGCGCTCGATCGCGTCCATCCGCGCCCAGAGCGCGGCGGCGCTTTCGGCCAAAGCGTGGGCGAGGGTGCCGATCTCGTCGCGGCGGGCGAGCAGCCGGCGCGGCACCGCCCCGCTCCGCCCCTGGCCCTCCCGCATCTCGCCGGCGGCGGCGGCAAGCCGCAGGATCGGCCGGGCGATGGTGCGCGCGAGATACCACGACATGATCACCGTGAGGCCGAGCGCGAGACAGAACAGCGCCAGGATCGACATCCGCACGTTATAGAGGCTGTCATCGACCTCGCGGGCTTCGCGGGTCAGGAGGATGATGCCGACGGTCTGGGCGTCCTGCTGCACCGGCTCGGCGACCGTCACCAAAAGCCGGTCATCGGTGGTGCGGCGGATATAGGGCGGCGTCTCGCGTGAGCGCGCGGCGCCCGAGGTGCGCAGTTCCTCGCGCACATCGGGCTGCCAGTCGATCCCGCCGGCGAGCGGCCCGGCCTCCAGCGTCGGCGCCGCCGGGTTGCGCGGGAGATGGGCGAGCACCCAGTCATAGATCTCCTCGATCACGCTCGCGACATGGCCGCGCGGCACCGCCGGCGGGATCGGGTCCATCTCGAAGGTGCCGCTGCCGGCCTCGCGCTGGCGGCTATCGGCGATCACCGTGCCGTCCGGGCCGTAGAGCCTGGCCTCGGCGCTCGGCGTCGGCTCGGTCAGGCGGCGGAGCAGCGGGCGGGCGAGCACCGGCACCAGCCGCGCCGTGCCCGAGGCATCGATCGCGACCGCCGCCTGGCCGAGCGCGCCGGCATAGATGCGCGCCTGTTCGCGGAGCGTCAGCACCTCCGCCTCCAAAAGCCCGTTCTGATACTGGTCGAGATAGAGCAAAGCGACCACCAGCAGCGCCAGCGGCAGCGCGTTGACCAGAAGGATGCGGCGCAACAGCGGCGAGACGAAGCGCGGGGCGGGCGCCGCTTCTTCCTGGGGTTTCCCCGCCTTGGCGGCGGTGTTACTGCTCCTTATAGCGGTAGCCGATGCCATACAGCGTCTCGATCTGGTTGAAATCCTCATCGACGGCACGGAATTTCTTGCGGATGCGTTTCACGTGGCTGTCGATGGTGCGGTCATCGACATAGATGTTCTCGCCATAGGCGGCATCGATGAGCTGGTCGCGCGCCTTCACCACCCCCGGCCGCGCCGCCAGCGTCTTCAAGAGCAGGAATTCGGTGACGGTGAGGTCGATATCGGCGCCGCGCCAGGCGCAGCGATGCCGGGTTTCGTCGAGGACGAGATCGCCGCGCTGGATGATCCCGGCGGCGGGCTGGCCGGAGCCCTCGGCGCGGCCGGCCTCGTTGCGGCGCAAGAGGGCGCGGATGCGCTCGATCAGCAGGCGCTGGCTGAACGGCTTGGTGATGTAGTCATCGGCGCCGAGGCGGAGCCCCATCAGCTCGTCCACCTCCTCGTCCTTGCTGGTGAGGAAGATCACCGGCATCGCGGAGCGGGCGCGGAGCCGCTGGAGCAGCTCCATCCCGTCCATGCGCGGCATCTTGACGTCGAGCACCGCGAGATCGACCGGGCGGGCGAGCAGCGCCTGGAGCGCGCTTTCGCCGTCGGTGTAGGTGCGCACCTGGAACCCCTCCTGCTCCAGGGTCATCGCGACGCTGGTCAGGATGTTGCGATCGTCATCGACCAGGGCAATGGTGTGCTTCATGACCGCCTCCGAGATGCCGGCACGGCATCGACATACCACGCCGCGAGGAAGATAGGGTAATCGAAGCATGAGTACCGAACCACCGGCCGCTATCGGCTTCACGCTCCGCTCTCTCGCGCGCGCGGCGCGGGTCGCGAGCCTCGCCAGCGTGAGTGCCGCCGGGCAGCCCTTCGTCTCGCTGGTGACGCCGGCGTTCGCTGCCGATTTCACAGCACTTTTGCTGCTCTCCGGCCTCGCCGAACACACGCGGCATCTCCGCGCCGAGCCGCGCTGCGCCCTCCTCGTGGTTGGCGAAAACGAGGGGCCGAACCCGCAGACGACGCCGCGCCTGACGCTCATCGGCCGCGCCGAGCCCGTCGCCGACGCCGCCCTCCGCGCCCGCTACCTCGCGCGCCACCCCTATGCCGCGCTCTATGCCGGGTTCGGCGATTTCGGGCTGTGGCGGCTGGTTGCGGAGGAGGCGCATTACGTCGGCGGATTCGGCGTCGCGCGCAGGATCGCTGCGGCAAAATTCCGCCCCGCTCCCGAAGCCGTCGCCGCCATCGAAGCCGCCGCGCCGGCGCTCATCGCCGAGGCCGAGGCCGACCCCCTTGCCGGCGGGGGTGGGA
>JAKCCP010000297.1 GCA_021841985.1 Pseudomonadota bacterium
TGCCGCCGGGCGCCCCAGCCGGGGACGTGGTGGTGGTGTTCATCGTCGTTTCTCCCTCACCGTCGAAAAGCGCGGCGGCCGGTCTCACACTGGCGACAGGCCCTCCGGCGCGCTCGCTTGCCGCAACACTTCGCCGGCGAGATAGAGACTACCACAGATCAAGACGCGCGCCGGCGGGCCATCCTTGGGGAGGCGGTGAAGCGCCTCGGCGACACTGCCGCCGGGCCGGGCGCGGCCACCGGAGGCGGCGATGATCGCCGGGATCGGCATCGCGAGATGCTGCCCCGGCTCGGCCACGGCGAGAACCGAGGCGGCATGGGCGAGCAGCGGGCGGAGGAACTCGGCGGCGTCCTTGGTCTGTTTCATGCCGACGATGAGATGCACCGGCCGGTCCGTCCAGGCGCGCGCGAGATGCTCGGCCAGCGCCGCGCCGGCGCCCGGGTTATGCCCGCCATCGAGCCAGAGTTCCCAAGCCTCGGGGAGCAGCACCGCGAGCCCGCCGGTCAGGCGCTGCAGCCGCGCCGGCCATTCGGCGCAAGCGAGCCCGGCGGCGACGGTCGCCTCCGGCCAGCGGAACCCGGCGGCGCGCAAGGCGGCGATGGCGATGCCGGCGTTGTCGATCTGGAACCGGCCCGGCAGCCGCGCCGGGCACGGGAGGGCGAGGCTGAAGTCGCGATCGGCAAAGCGCCAGCCGCCGCCGGTGATGTCCGCCGTCCATTCGCGCCCGCGCGCGGCGAGCGCGGTGCCGGCGCGATCGGCGGCGGCATCGAGCACCGCCAGCACCGCCGCCGCCTGGGCGCCGGTGACCGCCGGCGCGCCTTGCTTGACGATCCCGGCTTTCTCGCCGGCGATGGCGGCGAGCGTGTCGCCGAGAAACTCGCGATGGTCGAGCGAGATCGAGGTGATGGCGCAGGCGGCGGGCGGCGGGATGACATTGGTCGCGTCCGCCCGGCCGCCGAGCCCGACCTCGATCACCGCGAGATCGGCGGGGATCGCGGCAAACAGCAGGAACGCCGCCGCGGTGATCACCTCGAACACGGTGATCGGCGCGCCCGCGTTCACCCGCTCCACCTCTTCGAGCGCGGAAAAAAGCTCGGAATCGCTCGCCAGCCGCCCGGCCAGCCGCACCCGCTCGTTGAAGCGCACCAGATGCGGCGAGGTATAGACATGGACCGCGAGCCCGGCGGCCTCGGCGATGGCGCGGGTGAAGGCGGCGGTGCTGCCCTTGCCGTTGGTGCCGGCGATATGGATCACCGGGGGCAGGCGGTGCTCGGGATGGCCGAGGCCAGCCAGCAGCCGCTCAAGGCGGCCGAGGCTGAGATCGATCAGCGTCGGGTGCAGCGCGTGCAGCCGCGCGACGATCGGCGACAACGCCGGGCCATAGCCGGGCTCGGGCGGGGGGAAACCCTTCATGCGGCCTGCTTTTGGGTCAAGAGCCCGATCAGCCGCGCGAGAATGGGCTTCATCTCGGCGCGCGCGACGACGGCATCGACGATGCCATGCGCGAGGAGGTATTCGGCGCGCTGAAACCCTTCCGGGAGTTTTTCGCGCACCGTCTGCTCGATCACCCGCGCCCCAGCGAAGCCGATCAGCGCCCCGGGCTCGGCGATCTGGACATCGCCGAGCATCGCGAAGCTCGCGGTGACGCCGCCGGTGGTGGGATCGGTGAGCACGGTGATGAAGGGCAGCCCCGCCGCCTTGAGCTGCCGCGCCGCGATCACCGTCCGCGGCATCTGCATCAGGCTGATCGCGCCCTCCTGCATCCGCGCCCCGCCCGAGGCGGTGTAGATGACCAGCGGCGCGCCCTGAAGCACCGCGAGACGCGCAGCGGCAACGATTCCCTCGCCGACGGCGGCGCCCATCGAGCCGCCCATGAACTCGAACGCCATCGCCGCGACCACCGCCTTATGCCCGGCGATGGTGCCATGGGCGACGAGAATGGCATCCGGCAGGTGGGTTTTCTCACGCGCGTCCTTGAGGCGATCGGTATAGCGCTTGCCGTCGCGAAAGCGCAGCGGGTCGGCGGGCACCTTGGGCAATTCGATGCGGGTGCCACCGTCATCGAGGGTCCAGGCGAGGCGCTCGGCGGCGCTCACCCGCATGTGGTGGCCGCAATGGGGGCAAACCTTGAGATTGCGTTCGAGATCGCGGCGAAACACCATCTGCTCGCAGGCCGGGCATTGGTGCCAGAGATTGTCCGGAATCTCCCGCCGCCCGAGCAGGGTACGGATTTTTGGGCGGACGAATTCGGTGATCCAGTTCATCGCCGCACCTCCCGGATCGCCCGCGCGATCGCGCGCACCTGGTCGAGCACGCGCGCGACGGTGTCCGGCCCGGCGCGGCCGTTCTCCAGGCTCGCCGCCAGGGTCTCGATCAAGGCGGACGCGACCACGGCGGCATCGGCGATGCCGACCGCCTCCGCCGCCTGGGCCGGGGTTTTGACGCCGAAGCCGATCGCGATCGGCAGATCGGTCGCGCGCCGGATCGGCGGCATGGCGGCGGCGAGATCGGCGATGGCGGCGCTTCTCGTTCCGGTGATGCCGGTGATGCTGACGTAATAGACGAAGCCGCCGGCGCCATCGAGGACGTGCGGCAGACGCTTCGCATCCGTCGTCGGCGCGACGAGACGAATGATAGCGAGCCCGGCGCGGGCCGCGTCGGCGGCGAGGAGATCGGCCTCCTCGGGCGGCAGATCGACGATGATCAGCCCATCGACGCCGGCCTCGGCGGCGTCAGTGCAGAACCGCGCCTCGCCATAGGCGAGAATGGGATTGAGATAGCCCATCAGGATCACCGGCGTCGCCCCGTCCCTGGCGCGGAAGGCGCGCACCATGGCCAGCGTCCCGGCAAGCGTCGCCCCGGCCTTGAGGGCGCGCTGGCCGGCTTCCTGGATGATCGGGCCGTCGGCCATGGGGTCCGAGAACGGCATGCCGATCTCGATCAGATCGGCGCCGGCCGCCGGCATGCCATCGAGAATGGCCTGGCTGGTGGCGCGGTCGGGGTCGAAGGCCTCGAGGAAGGGGATGAAGGCGCCGCGCCCCTCTTTGCGGAGGGCGGCGAAGCGCGTGGCGATGCGGCTCACAGGATTTCTCCGAGATCGGCGCCGCCGGGAGAGCCGGATTTCAGATGCCGGGCGACGGTGAAGATGTCCTTGTCGCCACGGCCGGAGAGATTGACCACGATGACGCCGCCCGGCCCGATCTCGGGGGCGAGCGTGGTCAGATAAGCGAGCGCGTGCGCGGTCTCCAGCGCCGGGATGATGCCCTCGCTCCGGGTGCAGAGCTGAAACGCCGCCAGGGCCTCGTCGTCGGTGACGCCGACATATTCGACCCGTCCGGTCTCGAACAGAAACGCGTGCTCGGGGCCGATGCCGGGATAGTCGAGCCCGGCGCTGATGCTGTGCGCCTCCTCGATCTGGCCATCCGCGCTTTGCAGGAGATAGGTGCGGTTGCCGTGCAGGACGCCGGGCCGACCGCGTTCCAGGCTCGCCGCGTGTTCATTTGTGTCGAGCCCGCGTCCCGCCGCCTCGACGCCGATCAGGCGCACCGCCTCGTCGTCGAGAAAGGTGTGAAAGAGGCCCATCGCGTTGGAGCCGCCGCCGACGCAGGCGATCGCGGCATCGGGCAGCCTGCCTTCGGCGGCGAGGATCTGGGCGCGGGTTTCGGTGCCGATCACCGATTGGAAATCGCGCACCATCATCGGATAGGGATGCGGGCCGGCGACGGTGCCGATCAGATAATAGGTGTCCGCGACATGCGCGACCCAGTCACGCAGCGCCTCGTTCATCGCGTCCTTGAGCGTCGCCGCGCCGGAGGTGACGGGGCGCACCTCGGCGCCGAGCAGTTGCATGCGAAAGACGTTGGGCTTTTGGCGTTCGACATCGACCGCGCCCATATAGATCGTGCAAGGGAGGCCGAAGAGGGCGCAAACGGTCGCCGTCGCCACGCCATGCTGGCCGGCGCCGGTCTCGGCGATGATGCGGGTCTTGCCCATGCGGCGGGCGAGCAGGATCTGACCCATGCAGGAATTGATCTTGTGCGCGCCGGTATGGTTCAGATCCTCGCGCTTGAGATAGATTTTCGCCCCCCCCAGCGCCGCCGAAAGCCGCTCGGCGGGCCAGAGCGGGCTCGGGCGGCCGACGTAATCGCGGAGATAGCGGTCGAGTTCGACCTGAAACCCGGGGTCGTCGCGCGCCGCGCGATAGGCGGCCTCGACCTCGAGAATGAGGGGCATCAGCGTCTCGGCGACGAAGCGCCCGCCGAAACTGCCGAAGCGGCCGCGCGCATCGGGGCCGGTGCGGAGGGAGTTGGCGAAATGGGTCACGATCAGGCGTTCCCGTGGAAGTTCCTCCCCGCTCATAGCGCAGCCCGGAATGGCCGTCACGCCCGGCACGCGGGGAGGGGCAAGGATTTTGTTTCCCTCACCGAAAGCATTGATTAGGATTTCGCGGCTAGGGTGAGAGCGCCGCGAAAACGCGGCACGCGCGCCGCCGGCCGGAAGCGGCTCAGGAGATCCGATGTCGGAAAACCCAACGGACACCCCTCCCCCCGAAACCACCGCTCCCGAGGCGCCGGGCACACCAGCCCCCGCTGGGCCGCCGCCCGCGCCCTGGTTCGCGCCGGCGCGGCCGCTCTCCTTCACGCTGATCGTGCCGACGGTCTATGGCCAGATGCTGGTCAACCGCAACGACATCAACCAGACCAACGCCCTGTTCAAAACCGGCCAGGCGATCGACCATTCCGAGATCGAGCTGCTCGCCGCCATCCTCGGCCTCGCGCCGCCGGACCCGATCGTCGTCGATGTCGGCGCCAATATCGGCACCTACACGCTGCGCCTCGCCGCCGTCGCCGGGCCGCGCGGGCGGGTGCATTGCTTCGAGCCGCAGCGCATCCTCTGCAACATGATCGCCGGCAGCACCGTGCTCAACGGGCTCACCAACGTGATCTGCCACACCATGGCGGTCGGCGCGCGCGAGGGGGCGCTGGAAGTGCCGCAATTCGACTATCATCGGCCGCTCAATTTCGGCAGCGTCGAATTCGGCCCCGAACAGCGCGAACCGCTCGACCAGCCGCGCGGCCACGACCCTTTGCTCCGCGAATTCGTGCCCGTCACCACGCTCGACCGTTTCGGCTTCGGCCGCCTCGACCTCGTGAAAATCGACGCCGAGGGCATGGAGAACGAGGTGCTCGAAGGCGCCACCGAAACGCTGAAGCGCTGCCGGCCGGTGCTCTATGTCGAATTCCAGAAATCCGACTATGCCGCGCTCAAGACGCGGCTTCAGGGATTGGGCTACACGCTTTATCCGGTGCAGATGAATTTTCTCTGCGTGCCGGCGGAACTCAGCCAGCGCTTCACCGTCCGCGGCATCGCGCCGGTGACTTAGCGCGTGATGACCGAAGCCGGTCTAACCACCGATGCGTCTCAGCGCGTCCTCGATGGACTGTCCTTCATGGCTGGCGGCTGACATTTTTTTCTCGGTTTCCTCGACGATTTCGGGCGGCGCGCGCCTGGTGAAATCGGGATTCCCCAATTTGCGGGAATGGCGTTCGAATTCGGCGTTCGCCTCGTCGCGTTTTTTGCGCAGGCGGGCGCGTTCGGCGTCGAGATCGATCACGCCGGCGAGGGGGAGGAAGGCTCTGGTCGCGCCGTTGTCGATCGTGATCTGCACGCAGCCGGCGGGGGGGGCGCCTTCGATCAAATCAATTTGTGAAATCCGCCCGAGGCGGCAAATTTCGCTGTTCCATAGTTCAAAGAGCGGAACGCTGGTCTGATAGAGAAGCGGAATCTGGCGTGAGGGCGGAACGTTGAGCACGGCGCGGGTCGCGCGGATTTCCGAGATCAGCGCAATGGCGCGCTCGACATCGCTGTGGCTTTCCGAACGCTCCCGCCCGGAACCGGCGGGCCACGGCGCGCGGATCAGGCTGCCCGCCGCGCCGAAGCCGAAATGGCCCCAGAGGGTTTCGGTGACGAACGGCATCACCGGGTGGAGGAGGCGGAGGATGATGCCGAGCGCATGCGCCGCGACGGCACGGAATTCCCGCCGATATTCGGCCGAGTACCGATCCGTTTCGATAAGGACCGGCTTGATGAATTCCAAATACCAGTCGCAATAGGTGTTCCAGAGAAAGCGATAGCAGGTTTGCGCGTATTCATCGAAACGGTAGGCCTCCAGCGCCTTCGTCGCCTCTTCGATGGCCGCGTTCGCGGCGTCCAGAATCCACCGCGAGAGAACATGCCTTGCCGAAGCGGGATCGAATCCCGCATCCGGCTTGATCTCGTTCATTTCGCAAAACCGCGCCGCGTTCCAGAGTTTCGTCACAAAACTGCGCTGGTGCTCAATGCGCTGGCGGCCGAGCTTGATATCGCGCCCCGGCCCGGCGGCGGCGCAGATGGTGAAGCGCAGCGCATCGGCGCCGAATTCGTCGATCAGCGCCAGCGGGTCGATGACGTTGCCCTTCGATTTGGACATTTTCTGGCCGCGCTCGTCGCGCACGAGGCCATGGATATAGACATCGCGGAACGGCATATCGGGCATGAAATGGCTCCCCATCATCATCATCCGCGCGACCCAGAAGAAGATGATGTCGAAGCCCGTTACCAGCACGTCGGTCGGGTAATAGCGTTTGAGTTCCGGTGTTTCTTCCGGCCAGCCGAGGGTGGAGAATGGCCAGAGGGCCGAGCTGAACCAGGTATCGAGCACGTCCTCGTCCTGGCGCAGTTCGACCTCGCGCCCGAGGCTTTCCCGCGCGAGACGATGCGCCTCTTCCGCGCTTTCGGCGACGAAAATCTCACCCTCCGGCCCGTACCAGGCCGGAATGCGATGACCCCACCAGAGCTGGCGCGAGATGCACCAGGGCTCGATCTCGCGCATCCAGGCGAAAAACGTATTTTGCCATTGTTCAGGCACGAAGCGGGTTTTCCCCGATTCCACCGCTTCGATCGCGGCTTTCGCGAGCACCGAAGCGTCGGCGAACCATTGCCAGGTCAAAAGCGGCTCGATCACCACGCCGGAACGGTCGCCATGCGGCACCTGATGGGTGTGCGGCTCGATTTTTTCGAGGAGTCCGATTTCTTCCAGCCGCTCGACGATGCGCTTGCGCGCCTCGAAACGATCCGTGCCGTCGAGGGCTTCGACGAATTCCGGCAAATCGGGACAAAACTGGCGCAATTCCGAAAGCGAAACCCGCGCCTGGCGATCCAGCACCGAGGGCATCGGCAGGCGATGCCGCTCCCCCACCTTGAAATCGTTGAAATCATGCGCCGGCGTGATTTTCACCGCACCCGTCCCCTTCTCCGGGTCCGAGTATTCATCAGCGATGATCGGAATTTCGCGCCCGACCAGCGGCAGGATGGCACGCTTGCCGATCAGATCGCGATAGCGCGCATCCTCGGGATGCACGGCGACCGCGACATCGCCGAGCATGGTCTCCGGCCGCGTCGTCGCGACGGTGAGGAAACGGCCATCCTCGCCGACGATCGGATAGCGGATATACCAGAGATGGCCTTTGACTTCCCGGTTCTCCACCTCGAGATCGGAGATCGCGGTTTGCAGTTTCGGATCCCAGTTCACCAGGCGGCGCGCGCGATAGATCAGCCCTTCGCGGTGGAGTTCAATAAACACCTTTCGCACCGCCGCCGACAGCCCCTCATCGAGGGTGAAACGCTCGCGCCGCCAATCGAGCGAAGCGCCGAGGCGGCGCAGTTGTTGCGTGATCTGGCCACCGGACTCGGCTTTCCACTGCCAGACGCGCTCCAGAAATTTCTCCCGCCCCAGCGCCTTGCGGCTCACCCCCTCGGCCGCGAGCAGGCGCTCCACCACCATCTGCGTCGCGATGCCGGCGTGATCGGTGCCCGGCTGCCAGAGCGCATCAAACCCCGCCATCCGCTTCCAGCGGATGAGAATATCCTGCAAGGTAAACGTGAGCGCATGGCCCATATGCAGGCTGCCGGTGACATTGGGCGGCGGGATCATGATGGTGTAGGGAGGGTTCCCGCTGGCGGGATCGGCGGCGAAGGCGCCGGAATTTTCCCAGAACTCATAAAGCCGCGCTTCCACCGCGCGCGGTGAAAAATTTTTGTCCAGCCTGTCGTGTTCGGGCATCTCACATCCAGAATAAACGGGAAATCTGTTCTTTTTTGAAAAAAGAGCCAAAAAACTTTCCCCCTCGGGCACTGCCGCTCCGAGGGGCCGGGGGGATCAGGGCATGGCGCGGTTGACCACGCGCTCGATCTCGTTGCGCACCAGGCGTTCGACGAGAGCCGGCAAATGCGCGTCCAGCCACACCTTGAGCAGCGGGCGAACCTCTTCCCGCACCAGATCCTCGATCGTCGGCCCGGCGCGATGCACCGGTGTCAGACGATCGGCGGCAAGGGTGCGAACCAGGCCGAGAATGGAGGCGGCGGCGCTTTCCGCGGTATCGTTCGCGAGCAGCGACGATTCCATGTCCACCGCCGCGAGCGCCGCTTCCATGGATGGCGCTTCGGTGGATGGCGCTTCCGGCGGTGGCGGCGCCACCACGAGCGGCGCGGGATCGATCTCGGGTTCGGCTTGCGGCCCCGGCTCGGGCTTGGGCACCATGGCGGCGGCCGGCGGCGCGTCCTCCCCGTCCTTGACCAGCATCCCCGGGTCGAGAACCAAGACGTCATCCTCGGGCGGCTTGGCGCCGGCCTGCGTCTCATCCTCGCTCAGGATCCGGCGGATCGAGGAGAGGATTTCCTCCATGGAGGGATCGCCCGCCGCACCCTCTTTCGGCGTCTCGTTACTCATGCCCACTCCACACCCTGTTGGCGCCCCATAGCGGCGCTCGGCCGGTTCGCGTCTCCGCCCCGTTCTAGCCGCTTTTGTTTAAAACCGCGTTCACATCCAACGCCAGTTCAGCGCCCAGGCTGGCCGGTCGCGTAATCGCCGCTGCCGAACCAGCGATTCCTCACCGCCCGGTAATACGCCGTCTCGTCATAGACCGCGACCGGCAAATTGAGATCGCGCGCCGTGAGGCGCCCCACCGCGGCGGCGACAGTGTACGAGGCATTCACCAGGTTCGCCAGATCCTGCACCAGCGTCACCTGCGAGGTGAGCAGCGCCTGCTGCGCGTTGAGCACGTCGAGCGTGGTGCGGCTGCCGACGATCGCCTCGCGCTCGACGCCCTCGAGGGCGATCTGGTTGGAGCGGACGGCGGCACGGTCGCTCGCGATCGCGGCGCGCGCGGCGATCAGGGTTTCCCAGGATTGCGTCGCCTGCTGGATCGCGGTGCGGCGCGCCTCGTCGAGGTTTTTCCGCGCCGCCTGCTCGCTCTGGCGCGCCTGGCGGATGGCGGCGTATTCCGCGCCGCCCTGATAGATCGGCATGTTCAAATTCAGCGTCACCTGGCCGCCATTGGTCGCGCTGTAGGGAAAGGCGACGTTCTGCTGGGTGTAGGTCTGGTTCTGCACGCTGATCGTCGGCATCAGGTTGGCGAAGGCGCTGTCGATCGCATCCTGGGCCGCGGCGAGCTGGAACTGGGCGTTGATCACGTTCGGATTATTGGCCGCAGCCAGCTTGTTGACGTTGACCTCGTCCTTGACCGGCAATTTGAGCGGCTGCGGCTCGTTCAGATGCGCGGCCTGTTCGCCGACGACGCTGAGATAGGTCGAGCGCGCGGTTTGCAGCGTGCCCTCGGCGGTCTCGCGCTGCGAGCGCGCCTGCGCCAGCGCCGCCTCCGCCTGCGCGACATCGGTGCGGGTGATCTCGCCGACCCGGAAACGGTCGTTGGTGGCCTGCAACTGCTTGGTCAGCACCTGCTCGTTGTTGATGTTGAGGGCCAGCAATTGCTGATCCTCGATCACCGTGACATAGGCGCTGACGGCCTGGGAAAACACCTGCTGCTCGGTCGCGATCAGCTTGGCGCGCTCGGCCATGACGTTGTTCTCGGCCTCTTGCGTCTGGGCATGCACCCGGCCGCCGGTATAGAGCGGCTGGGTCATGTTGGCCTGGGCGAGGCCGATGTCGCGGGCATTGCCGAACACCGAGAGGGGACCGGGCGGAAAATAGAAGGCCTGGGTGCCGTAGCCATAGCCCGCCTCGCCCTGGAACGTGACCTGCGGGCGCCAGCCGGCGAGCGCGGTCGGCACGTTTTCATCGACCGAGCGCAGATGCGCGCGCTCGCTGAGCAAAGTCGGGTTGGTCGAATAGGCGGCGACCAGCGCCGCGACCAGGGTATGCGGCGGCTCGGCCTGCGTCGTGGTCGCCGCGAGCGCCGTCGCATGCGGCAATTGCGGCCCCATCGCCGGCGCCCCTTGCTGCGCGCCCTTTTGCGCGCCCGGCGCAGGCGGCCCGGCAATGCCCGGCGGCTGCGCGAGATCGGCGGCACGCGCCACGCCGCCAGGACAAGCCGCCGAGACCATGCCGAGGCCCAAAACCAGGCCGGCGATCATCCTCTCCATCCGCGAAAGCCCGTTCATGCCCTCACCCCTTCAAACGCGGCCCGCCGCTTTCTGCCATACCCTTGGCCTTCGCGCCAATCATCCCGCACGCGCGAGGGAAAATCAGCCGCGATCCTCGGCCTGGATGCCGAGTTGCTTCAACTTGCGATGCAAGGCGCTGCGGTCAAGCCCGACGAATTGCGCGGTGCGGCTGATATGGCCGGAAAAGCGCAGCAATTGCGCCTGCAGATACTGGCTCTCGAACACTTCGCGCGCCTCGCGGAGCGGCAGCGCCATGATATCGGCGTGCGGGTCGAGCGCCAGCACGGCGGGCGCGCCGGAGGTGATCTCGGGCGGCAGGGCGTCGGCGCGGATCAATTCGCCCGGCGCCACCGGTGCCATGATCATCAGCCAGTCCATCAGATTGCGCAACTGGCGGACATTGCCCGGCCAGTCATGAGCCTGGAGCGCGGTCAGCGCGTCGGTCGACAGCTCGCGCCGCGGCATCCCGGCGCTTTCGGCCGAGCGTTGCAGGAAATGCCGCGCCAGCGCCGGAATATCCTCCCGCCGCTCGCGCAAGGCGGGGACGCGAAGCGGCACCACGCTGAGCCGGTAATAGAGATCCTCGCGAAACCGCCCGGCGGCGATTTCGGCCTGGAGGTCGCGATTGGTGGTGGCGATGACGCGGACATCGACGCGCACCCGCGCCGCCCCGCCGATGCGCTCGAAGGTCTGATCCTGCAAGGCGCGGACGATCTTGCCCTGGGTCTCGAGCGGCATGTCCGAGACCTCGTCGAGCAGCAGGGTGCCGCCATGGGCGCGCTCCAGGACACCGGCGCGGCGCGGGCGCAGCGTCGGGTCCGGCCCGGCCTCGATCCCGAACAATTCCTCCTCGAAGCGCCCGGGGCTCAGCGTCGCGCCGTTGAGCACGACGAACGGTCCCTCGGCGCGGCGCGACAGGCGATGGATCATGCGCGCCGCGATCTCCTTGCCCACCCCGGCGGCGCCGCTGATCAAAACGCGCGAGCCGGTCGGCGCCACCCGCTCGATCGCCGCCCGCAGCGCCTCGATCGTCGGTGAACGGCCGATCAGCTCGTTCTCGGGGCCGGCGCGGAGCCGCAATTCGGCGTTTTCGCGCGCCAACCGCGCCGCCTCCAGCGCCCGTCGCACGACCAGCAGCAGGCGATCGACCTTGAACGGTTTTTCGATGAAATCATAGGCGCCCTGCTGGATCGCCGCGACCGCCATCTCGATCGTGCCGTGGCCGGAGATCATGATCGCCGGCACTTGCGGCTCCTCGCGATGGAGGGTTTCGAGAATGCCGAGCCCGTCCATCGCGCTGTCCTGGAGCCAGACATCGAGGATGACGAGCGAGGGGCGGCGCTGGCGAAACGCCGCGATCGCCTCCTCGGCGGTGCTTGCCTTGCGGGTCTCATAGCCCTCGTCGGAAAGCAGTCCCTCGATGAGGAGCCGGATATCCGGCTCGTCATCGACGATCAGAATGTCATGGGCCATCGCTCAACCTTAGGGAGAAGCAGGGGCGCGAGGCAAGATCAGGGTGGCGATGGCGCCCGGCCCGTCACGCCGATCATCGAGCCCCAGGCTGCCGCCGTGGTCCTCCATGATCTTCTTGACGATGGCGAGACCAAGCCCGGTGCCCTTCGGCTTATGCGTGACATAGGGTTCGGTCAAGCGGGCACGGTCCTCGGCGGGGAGGCCGACGCCGTCGTCACGGATTTCGATCCGCACCGCGTCCGCGGTTTCCGCGAGCGCGAGCGCGATCGCCCCGGCGCCCGGGCGCATCGCGATCGCGTCGGCGGCGTTCTGGACGAGATTGGTGACCGCCTGGCCGATCAGCCGGCGGTCACAGGGCGCGATCGGCCCGGCGGGCGGGATCCGCGTCGTCCAGGCGATCTCGGGATGGGCATGGCGCTGGAGGATCAGCACCTCGCGCAGGATGCGGCCGATATCCTCGGCGCGGATCACCGGCTGCGGCATCCGCGCGAAGGCCGAGAATTCATCGACCATGCGGCCGATATCGCCGACATGGCGGACGATGGTGTCGGCGCATTGGGTGAAAGTCTCCGGGTCGGAGTGGATTTCCTTGGCGAAGCGGCGCTTGAGGCGCTCGGCGGCGAGCTGGATCGGGGTCAGCGGGTTCTTGATCTCATGCGCGATGCGCCGCGCGACATCGGCCCAGGCGGCCTTGCGCTGGGCGGATTGCAGCTCGGTGATGTCATCGAAGGTGACGACGAAGCCGCGTGCCCGGCCCGCCGCCTGCTCGGCGCCGATGCGCACCAAAAGGGTGCGGCGGCGATGGGCCGGGCCGATCGCGATTTCGGCGGTCTGCGCGCGCTCGGGGGCGGCGCGGGCGGCATCGATCAGGGGCGCGAATTCCGGCACTTCCTCCCCGAGATCGCGCCCGATCGCGGTCATCAGCTCGCGATCGAGGAGAGCGCCGGCGGCGCGGTTGGGAAGTTCGATCCTCCCCTCGGCGTCGAGCCCGATGACCCCCGCCGAAACCCCGGACAGCACCGCCTCGGTGAAGCGCCGGCGCTCATCGATCTGGCTATAGGCGTCCATCAGCTCGCTGCGCTGCGCGCCGAGCTGGCCGGTCATGCGGTTGAACGCCCGCGACAGCCCGGCGATCTCGTCCCCGGTCGCGGTTTCCGGCACCCTGACCGCGAGATCGCCGGCCCGCACCCGCTCGGCGGCCTGGATCAGCCACCCGATCGGGCGCGCGATCTGATTGGCGATGACGAGGCCGATCAGGACCGCCGCGGCAAGCACGAGGAGTGCCACGAGCGCGAAGACGACGATGAAGGTGATCTGCAGGCCAGAGCGGTTCTGATCGAGGCGGTCATATTCCGCGACCGCCTTCTGCACCCGCGCCATGTGATCGAGGATCGCGGGATCGACCGGGCGATCGATCATCAGCATCAAGGACGGCGTCGCATTGATCAGGACGACGGCGCGCACCCGTGTGCCGTCGCCGCCATCCATGACCACGGCATCGCCGCCGCGCGCCGCCTCGATCGCCCAGGCCGGCGGCAATTCCGCGCCGAGGCCCGACATCAGCCCGGCGGACGCCAACACCTGCCCGGTCTCGGGCTCGAACACCACCGCCTCGGTCAAACCGCGCAGCGCCGCCTGGGTGCCGAGGATGCGCGCGAAGGTTTCCGGATCATCGGCGAGGAAGCGGCCGGCCTGGGCGAGGTCATTGGCCATCCCGAGGGCGTCGGCACGGATATTGTTGCGATGCTCGTCGAGATAGCCCTGCGCCGCCTGCAAGCTCTCCTCGAGCGCGGTCTGCACGCGCTCGTTGAACCACGCCTCGATGCCGACATTGAAGATCGCGGCGGCGAAGCCGGCGACCACGATCGCCGGGACGACGGCGACGCCGCTGAACAGCAGCACCAGGCGGACATGCAGCTTCGAGCCCGCCGAGCCGCGCCGCCGCTCGACCCAGACCCGCGTGACGCGCCCGGCGAGCAGCGCGCCGAGCAGCAGCAGCACCACGACATTGGCGAGCACCAGGCCGAACACCAGGTTTGGCCGGAGGCCAAGCGGCACCCCATTGGCGAGCACCGAGAAGGTGCCGATGCCGAGCAACAGCG
>JAKCCP010000364.1 GCA_021841985.1 Pseudomonadota bacterium
CATATTGTCCTCGTCAGCGAGACACGCGGCACACTCGCCACAGCCGACCCAGGGATAGACGATCCGAAGATCACCCAGTTTCACGCCCTTGGCGTCGGGGCCGAGCTTGACCACGCGGCCGACGATCTCGTGGCCCATGGCGAGCGGCAGCACGACGCCGCGATCGACGAGCGACATCTTCTTGCCGCCGCCGAGATCGTAATAGCCCTCCCAGATATGGAGATCGGAATGGCAGACGCCGCAATGCGTCGTCTCCAGAAGCACTTCCGTCCCCTTCGGCTCCGGGGTCGGAAATTCCATTTCCTTGAGCGGTGCTCCGTTTTCCACCACGGCCCAGGCGCGCATCGTTTTCCTCCTTAGATCGGTCTCGCTTGCCGGCATGGGAGAACGCCGCGCACCGGCCGTCAAGCGGGGTCCGCCATTTGGCTGGATGCCTCGGAATACTCTTATATTTTGATGCCAATCAGAAGCGTTGCGCGGGATCCTTGAATTTAAAACCTGGTTCTGTCATCTCATGCTAGTAATCTGAAATGCTGGAAAAGGAGAGCCGTGTATGTCAAAAAAGATGGCTCGGATGGGCAGTCAGAGGCATCGTCTTGATGGGCCTGTTGAGCATATCGATCAAAAAAAATCCAATGGACGGGAGATCTGGCACGTCAAAGTCGCTGGGGTGTCCCGTAAGCGAGTAACCTCGGAAACGTCCATTAATATCATGGACGACGCCGTGCGGGATTTTGCGCCCACGTTGAAGCGGCTGGCCAATCGGTAAGCGGCATTATCGCATAACCCTCGCTGATGCGCTAAGCGCCCATGAGCGGGCGCTTAGCTTTGGTGGCTTATGCGGCGTTCTCAATTCCGAAATGATTCATTCGGCTTTAGCGCGGCCATATACTGGTTATTATCCGCGCATAGAGCAGAAAGCGGCTGCGCTCGTCGAATCGATGGTCAACAATCATGGATTCGCTGATGGTAACAAGCGCACAACCATAATACTTACATACACCTTGCTCAAACGTAGTGGGTTCTGGCTCCGATCCGCAGAGAAAAAGGATACAGTCAACGAAGAATTGGAAACCATGATCATCGCGGCAGCATCAGGAAATATGAACTACGCCGAAATTTTGGATTGGTTCAGAGAGCGAATCTCGAAATCTTCGGCAATTTGAAACTTGTTATTTAAACCACCCCCCTTTCCCTCATGTGCACCTACATGACGATGCCGCGCGTATCCCCATCGGAGAAGCAAGTGCCCACAAAGGACCGGCTCTACATTACCTTCCCTTGACCTCCGGATTGACCACGCGCATCGGCGCGCCGTCGAGGAAGGCGAGGATGTTTTGGATCGCCTCGCCGTAGAACTGGCGGAAGATCGGCGTGGTGGCGAAGCCGAGATGGGGGGTGAGCACGGTGTTGGGCAAAATGCGCAGCGGATGGTCGGCGGGCAGCGGCTCGGTGTCAAAAACATCGAGCGCCGCGATGATGCGTCCCTCGCGGAGCGCCGCGACCAGCGCCGCCTCCTCGATCAGCGGGCCGCGGGCGGTGTTGACGACGATCGCACCCGGCTTGAGCCGCGCCAACTCGGCAGCGCCGAGCACACCGCGGGTGCGGGCGGAGAGCACGAGATGGAGACTGATCGCGTCCGACTGCGCAAGCAGCGCCTCTTTCGTCGCATACTCCGCCCCGGCCTCGGCGGCGCGTTCAGGGGTGAGGTTGGGGCTCCAGGCGAGCACGCGCATTCCGAGCGCGCGGCCATATCCCGCCATGCGTGCCCCGATCCGCCCCAACCCGATGATCCCGAGGGTTTGCCCGGCAAGCACGCGGCCGAGCCCCACCCCCTCCTGGAAACGCCCGGCGCGGATCGCCGCGTCCCCGGCCGGGATGCGGCGCGAAGCCGCCAGCAGAAGGCCGAGCGCCAGTTCCGCGGTTGCCGCCCCGGATGATTGGCTGCCGGTATTGCACACCAGCACGCCGTGCGCGGTGCAGGCGGCGAGATCGAGCGTGCCGGCGCGCGGGCCGGTCATGGCGATCAGGCGGAGACGCGGCAGTTGTTCGATCAGCCCTGCCGGAAAGGCGGTGCGTTCGCGGAGCGGCAGGAGGATCTCATAGCCGGCGAGCCGGGAGGCCGCCTCCGCCGCATCGGCGAAGGGGTGGTCATAAAAATCGACCTCGGCGCGGGCAAGAAGCCTTGTCCAGTCGGCGCTCTCGCGCGCGACCTTCTGCCAGTCATCAAGCACGGCGATCCTGACCATTGTCCGCTCCGCGATTTGCTTGCAGGGTGAAGCCTTGCGGACGATCCGGCAAGTTGAGGAGAAAAAAGATGCGCAAGGTCGCGGTGGTGGGATCGGGATTTATCGGGCGAGCCTGGGCGATGGTGTTCGCGCGCGCCGGGTTTGCCGTGGCACTTTGGGATCCGGCGCCGGGGGCGGTCGCGGCGGCACTCGGCTTCATCGCCGCGCGGCTCCCCGAGCTGCGGGAAGCGGGGCTGCTCGCCGATCCGCCGGACGTGGTGCTGGCACGCATCACCCCGGCCGCGAGCCTCCGCGAGGCGCTCGCGGGCGCCGAATATGTCCAGGAAAACGGCCCCGAGCGGGTGGCCGAAAAAGCCGCGCTGTTCGCCGAGATGGACCGCATCGCCGCCCCCGAAACCATTCTGGCCAGCTCGACCTCGGGTATTCCGGCGAGCCAGTTCACCGGCAATCTCGCCGGGCGCGGGCGCTGTCTGGTCGCCCATCCGGTCAACCCGCCCTATCTCGTTCCGGTCGTCGAGCTTTGCCCCGCACCCTGGACGGAACCGACCGTGGTCGCCCGCGCCCGCGCCCTCATGGTGGCGGCGGGGCAGGTGCCGGCCGAGGTGAAAAAGGAAGTCGCGGGCTTCGTGCTCAACCGGCTGCAAGTGGCGCTCGTCGCCGAAGCCTTCCGGCTGGTGCGCGACGGCGTGGTCTCGCAGGAGGATCTCGATGCCACCGTCAAGCACGGGCTCGGCCTGCGCTGGTCGTTCATGGGGCCGTTCGAGACCATCGATCTCAACGCGCCGCAAGGCCTCGCCGATTACATCGCGCGCTATGGCGGGCTCTACGCCGAGGTCGAGCGTGAAATCACGCCCTGCGAATTGACCGCTTCCTTGGTTGCCGAGATGGACGCCGAGCGGCGCGCGGCCTTGCCGCTCGCCGAACACCCGGCACGCCAGGCCTGGCGTGATCGGCAGCTGATGGCGCTGGCGGCGCATAAGGCCAAGCAGGCCAACTCATAAAACAAGGCCAGGGCGCTGCCCTGGACCCGCTGGGGCCAGCGGCCCCAGACCCGCATCATGGGAAGGGTTCCAAGGGCTCCGCCCTTGGTGGGGGTGCAGGGGGCAAAGCCCCCTGCTATAGATTTACCGCGCTCTGATCACGGATTTTCATGCTGAAAAACATCGCGACCGTCGGCCTCTGGACGATGGCGAGCCGGGTTCTGGGTTTTACCCGTGACATCCTGATCGCCGCCCTGCTCGGCGCCGGGCCCGAGGCGGATGCCTTTTTTGTCGCCCTCAAGCTGCCCAATCTGTTCCGCCGCCTGTTCGGCGAGGGCGCCTTCAACGCCGCCTTCGTGCCGGCTTTCGCGGCAACCCTCGCCGCCGAGGGGCGGGAAGAGGCGCGGCGTCTCGCCGAGGAGGTGGCCAGCGTGATGGTGGTCTGGCTCGCCTTCCTCGCGGTGATCGGTGTTCTCTTCATGCCGCTCTGGATGCACCTCCTGGCGCCGGGTTTTGCCAATGATCCTGGGAAATTCGCGCTCGCGGTGCGCCTCAGCCGGCTGACCTCGCCCTACCTGCTGCTGATCTGTCTCTCCGCCCTCCTCTCGGGCGCGCTCAACGGGCTCGACCGCTTCGCCGCCGCGGCCGCGGCGCCGGTGTTGTTCAATGTCGTTCTGATCGCGGCGCTGGCCTTGTTTCACCACGATCCGACGCGAAGCAGTGTGGCACTGGCCGTCGGCGTGACGCTCTCCGGCATGGCGCAGCTCGTGCTTCTGGCGCTGGCGATGCGGCGCGCCGGGATGGCGCTCCGGCTGCCGCGGCCACGGTTGAGCCCTGGGGTGCGGGCGGTCATGGCGCGGATGGGGCCAGGGGTTCTGGGGGCCGGGGTGACGCAGCTCAATGTCGCCGTCGATACCATCATCGCGAGCCTGTTGCCGGCGGGCACGGTTTCGGTGCTCTACTATGCCGATCGGGTCAACCAGTTACCGCTGGGCACGATCGGGGCGGGAATTGGCACCGCGCTGCTGCCCCTGCTGTCGCGGCAGATGCGCCTTGGCAACGGGGCGGAGGCGCGGGCGAGCCTGAACCGGGCCATCGGCTTCGCCCTGGCGTTGACGCTGCCCGCGGCACTCGCCTTGGTCGTGTTGGCCCAGCCGATCATGCTGGCGCTGTTCCGCCACGGCGCGCTGAACGGGACGATGGTCGGGAAAAGTGCGGCGGCGCTGGCGGCCTATGCGCTCGGCCTGCCCGCTTTTGTGCTCGCCAAGGTTTTCGCCCCTGGTTTTTTTGCGCGCGGCGATACCAAAACCCCGGTCAGGATCGGGCTGATCGCGGTGGCACTCAATCTCGCGCTCAATCTCGCGCTGATGGTCCCGCTCGGATTTTTGGGCCCGCCGCTGGCAACCAGTTTTTCCGCCTTGTTCAATGCTGGAGCATTGGCCCTACTGCTCGCGCGCGCGGATCATTTTCGCCCCGATCGGGCCTTGGCCGGGCGGGCTCTCCGGGTTCTCGCCGCCGCCGGCGTGATGGCGCTGGCGCTCCTGCTGCTTGCTCCCATGGTTGCCCCGACGGCTGCGCTGGCGACGCCACTGGCGGCGATCTGGCGGGTTGGTCTGCTGATTGCCGTGGGGCTCGGCGTCTATGGGCTGGGCGGGCTTGGGATCGGCGCCTTCGATCTCGATCTGCTGCGCGAGGGGCTCGCCGCGCGCCGGCTCAGAAGGGCTGCACGATCACCATGATCACCACAATCAGCATCAGCACGGTCGGCACTTCATTGGCGATACGATAGAAACGCTGTCCATGGCGGTTGCGATCGTTGAGGAAATCGCGCCGCCAGCGCGACAGTGCGCCGTGAAAACCTGAAAGCAGCAGCACGGCGGCGAGTTTTACGTGCCACCACCCGGCCGCCCAGTTGATCACGCCGGGTGTGAACGCCATCGCCAGGCCGAAAACCCAGCTCGCGATCATGGCTGGGTTGATGATCTGCTTGAACAGCCGCCGCTCCATGACCTTGAAACGTTCCGAGGATAAGGACCCCACGGCGGTTTCGCAGTGATAAACATAGAGCCGCGGCAGATAGAACATGCCGGCCATCCAGGCGATGACCGAGGCAACATGGAAGGCCTTGATCCACGGAATGAAGGGCAAAAGAAAACCAAGCGTCATGGCGGAACCGGATGGGGGCAATCGGTGCGATCCGCGGCGCAGACTCGACCGCCCTGATGGCTGAAGATGCCGGGACCGCGGGCGAGGGTTTTTTCGACCAACGCGGCCAGGGCGGTGATGAAGCGCGCGTCATCGTTCTGCGCCGGCACGCGGAAATAGCCGGGCACGTTTTTTTCGCGCGCGAGCTCGGCATAGTCGATATCGAGTTCAACGAGCGTTTCCGAGTGATCCGAGACGAAAGCGATGGGAGCAACAAGAAGCGCCGTGCGATCGGCGCCGGCGCGGGCGATTTCCTGCTCGGTGCTGGGCTCCAGCCATTTCTGCGGTGTCGCGCGCGATTGATAGCAAACCCGCCACTCAAGCCCCGGCAAGGCGAGCGCTTCCGCAACCGCCCGCGCCGTCGCCTCGATCGCGCCCTGATAGGGATCGCCGCGAGCGATGATGATCTCGGGCAAGCCATGGGCGGAAAAGAGCAGACGGAGCGGGATCGCCGGGTCGAGCGCGGCGCGGGCTTTTTCCCATGTCTCGCGGATCAGGGCAGCCGTTGCCCGCACATAGCCGGCATCGGTCGGCCAGCAACAGAGCGTGGTGACCGGCGCCATGAGACCAACCCGGGCAGCCGCCTCGCGCCAGGCGGTCAATGAACTCCCGGTGGTGGTACTGGAAAACTGTGGGTAGAGCGGCAGCAGTACGATACGATCCGGCCCCCAGGCTTTCACGGCACGCGCCGCTTCCGCGCTGAACGGGTGCCAATAGCGCATGGCAATGAAGCAGCGCGTCGCGAATTCCGGCAATGCCGCTCTCAACGCCGCTGCCTGGCGCTCGGTGAGCTCCAGAAGCGGCGAGCGTCCGCCGAGCAGGGCGTAATTCGCGGTGGCCGGGGCTATGCGGGCGCGCGCGATGATGCGGGCGAGAACGGGGCGGATAAAAAACGGCACGCGCAGAATAGCGGGATCGGTGAAAAGATTGCGCAGAAAGGGGGCGATCGCCTCCGGCCGATCGGGACCACCGAGGTTGAACAGCACGATGGCGATTTTTGGCTTCGGCATGCGCCGCTTCACCTAGGGCCCTTCACCGGCACGTCAAGAAGCGCGGATCTGGGCGAGGAGATCGGCGACATGGGCGGGCGGCGTTTCGGGAAAAATCCCATGGCCGAGATTAAAAATATGCGGCCGGCCGCGGAGGGCATCGAGGATCCTCGCGGTCTCCGCCGCCAGCGCCGCGCCGCCGGCGAGCAGGGCGGCGGGATCGAGATTGCCCTGGAGCGCGACCCTGGGCCCGACGAGTTCCGCCGCGCGCTCCGGTTCGGTCGCCGTATCCATCCCCACGGCATCGACCCCGCTGATCGCGGCATAGAGCCCCAGCAGTCCGTCCGAAAGGCGGGGAAAGCCGATCACCGGCAGATCGGGAAACCGCGCCTTGAGAGCAGCGGTAATCTCGGCCGCAGGCTTGGCGACATGGCGGCGAAACAGCGCGGGCGAGAGCACGCCGGCCCAACTGTCGAACAGCATCACCACCTCGGCGCCGGCTTCGGCCTGGAGGGTGAGGCTGGCGATGGTGGCCTCGGTCAGCACGTCCATCAGGCGGTCGAAGACGGCAGGCTCGGCATGGGCCATCAGACGGGTGCGAAGATGATCCTTCGACCCGCCGCCCTCGACCATGTAGCAGGCAACCGTGAACGGCCCGCCGGCAAAGCCGATCAGCGCCGCCGCCGGATCGAGGCTCGCGCGCACCCGGCGGATGGTCTCGGCGACCGGCGCCAGGGCCGCGGCGAGACGCGCGAGCGATAATGCCGCGATATCGCCGGGCACGAGCTTTGGAAGCACCGGCCCCTCGCCCTCGGCGAAGCGCAGACCATAGCCGAGCGCCCAGGGCAGGATGAGGATATCGCTGAACAGGATGGCGGCATCCATCCCAAACCGGCGCACCGGCTGCAGCGTCACCTCGGCGGCGAGATCGGGGGTGGTGCAGAGGTGGATAAAATCGCCAGCCTGGGCACGGATGGCGCGGTATTCGGCGAGGTAGCGCCCCGCCTGACGCATCAGCCAGACCGGCGGCGGCCAAACCGCCTCGCCTCTCAGTACCCGTAAAATCCGCTTGCCCACGACTCGCTCCGGTTCTGCCTGCCCGCTCTTGGCATAAACCAAAGAAAGAAAAAAGAATCCTTCTGGTGTAGTTAAGGGAACCCTGTGGATCTTGGGGTACCCCACGCGCCGGCCTTTCATGCCGCGAACGTCCACAGCAGAAAGCGTCGACAACGCCTTGGGTAGAAGCGCTTTTTTGTGAAAACCCCCATTCGCGCGCAAGCCGAGGGTCAAATCGTCCCCCATCGTCTCCGGCGCGCCCGTTATCCCCGCTCCCCTCTCCCATCGCTTTCTTCGCTGCTGCTTCTCCCCGTGATCCCCGCTATCCTCGCTCGCATGGGCAAGCAGCGCATGAACCTCCATCTGGTCTCGGATGCCACCGGCGAGACCCTCAACGCCATCGCGCGTGCCACCGTCGCGCAGTTCGAGCATGTCGAGATCCTCTATCACCGCTGGTCGCTGATCCGCTCGCGCCTGCAACTCCATCGCGTGCTGGAGGGGATCGAGGCCGAGCCCGGTCCGGTGCTCTCGACGCTGGTCGATCAGGCGCTGCGCCACGATCTTGAAACCCTCTGCGCCCGCCTCGGCCTCGCCGTGGTCAATGTCCTCGATCCGGTACTCGCGCTGCTCCAGGAACAGATCGGTGAGCAGGCAACGGCGCGGCCGGGGCGGCAGTATGTGCTGGATGCGGATTATTTTCGCCGAATCGACGCCATGCATTATGTCCTTGCCCATGACGACGGGCAGGCCCAGGCCGGCTTGCGTGAGGCCGATGTCTGCCTCGTCGGCGTCTCGCGCAGTTCCAAGACGCCGACTGCCTTCTATCTCGCCAATCGCGGCATCAAGGCGGCGAATATTCCGCTGGTGCCGGAACTTCCGGTGCCTGACATCCTCGATCAGCCCCCTTGCCCGGTGATCGGCCTCACGCTCGACGCGCGCGCTCTGATCGATATCCGCCGCCATCGTCTGCGCCTGATCGGATCTCCCGGCCTCGTCCGCCAGGATGCCAATGGCTATGTCGATGAGGAGAGGGTCAAGGCCGAACTGGTCTGGGCGCGCCGGCTTTGCTCCGCTCGCGGCTGGCCAGTGATCGATGTCACGCGCCGCTCGATCGAGGAGACGGCCGCGGCTGTGCTGCAATTGATGGAGGCGTGGCAGAGCCGGCGGGCGCGCCAGGCGACGCCGGCGGGAGGATCTGGGTGAATTCGCTTGCGTAACGCCTCTTGCCCTCGGGTGAAAAGCCCGGCTATGATAAGGGGGCATAGCAGACGCCACACCATTGTGACGGATCATGTGCCGGTTCGCTTCGGGTTTTCTTGTTCGGTGGTGGCCGCTTCCGTGGCGCTCGTGACATGATGGGCACAGAGGTGTGGCCGGCTGCTCCTGAAAACAAACCGCCTGCCTGGAAAAGCTTCAACCCGCGCGGCTGGCCATGAGGGTATCGTCCCACCGGCCGCTGAGAAACGTGAGAGGAAATGACTGATGAAAACGCGCCATGGGAAACTCGCGGCAGCGCTTGCCGTGCTCCTCGGAACAACATTTCTTGCCGCTGCTTCCTTCGCCCAGGAAGTTGATTCAAAGCGCATCGAGGCCAATAACCCGAATGACTGGTTGACCTATCACGGTTCCTATAATTCCTATCACTTCAGCGGCCTGACCCAGATCAACACCAACAATGTGAAAAACCTCTCGGTCGCCTGGATCCATATTCCCGGCCATTCGACACGCGGCCTGCAATCGATGCCACTCGCCGCCGATGGCGTGCTCTACTACACTGGCTCCTATAGCCGGCTGTTCGCGATCGATGGCGCCTCGGGCCAGGTGATGTGGTCCTATTTTCCCGAACTTGATGACGCACTGGTCGCGCGCCAGACCCACTCGCCCTACAATCGCGGCGCGGCGCTGGGCGAGGGCAAGGTGTTTGTCGGCACCGTTGATGGCCGGCTGATCGCGGTCGATGCGAAAACCGGCAAGCCGGTCTGGGATACCAAGCTGATCGATAGCCAGAAACTTACCATCGGCTTCACCGGCGCGCCGCTTTATGTCAACGGCATGGTGGTGATCGGCTCGCAGGGCGGCGAATGGCCGGTGCGCGGCAAGATCTACGCGGTTGATGCGGCGACCGGCAAACTAAAATGGGATTTCCAGACCATCGCGCCGACCGATGAGACCAAAAAAACCTGGGGCAACGATTCCTGGCGGGTCGGCGGCGGCGGCGGCTGGATGCCGGGCGGTTACGACCCCGAGACCAACACCATCTGGTGGGGCACCTCCAACGGCGATCCACTTTATGACTGGTCCGGCCCCGACTACATGACCACTGGCGCGCGCCCCGGCAACAATCTCTATATCAGCTCGGTGCTCGGGCTCGATGCCGCGACCGGCAAGCTGAAATTCTACCATCAGGAAAACCCGCACGACGTGTGGGATTTCGACAGCGCTGTCGGCGAATTCCTGATGATCGATCGCGGTGGGCAGAAATACGTCGTCCATCCCAACAAGGGCGGCTACATCTTCGTCTATGACCGCAGCGCCAACGTCAAGAATGTCTGGCCGATCGCGCACAACATCAACTACGTCAAATCGATCGACCCCAAGACCGGCGAACTGATCGGCCGCCGCGACATGAGCGCCGGCAAGCAGGCGGATCTCCTCTGCCCGCATATCTCGGGCGGCGTGAGCTGGAATTCCGGCTCCTACGACCCGAAAACCGGGCTCTACTACAAGATCGGCAATGAATGGTGCATGCATCTTGAAGTGCTCAAGACGACGCCGGTGACCGAGCCGCAGGTGCAGCTCGATATCGGCGCCAATTTCACCATCGCGCCGCCTCCCGATGGTCCGATCTATGGCCATCTCGACGCGCGCGACCCGATCACGGGCGCCAAAAAATGGGAGGTGCGCTTTCCCGAGCCGCCGCTGGCGAGCGTCATGTCTACCGCTGGCGGGTTGGTTTTCGTGCCCGACGCGCGTGGCACGGTGCATGCCTATGACGCCAATACCGGCAAAGAGTTGTGGAGCCATTCCGACGGCACCGGCCATCAGGGTGGCATCATGAGCTATTCGGCGCATGGCAAGCAGTATGTCGCCGTGGTTGCTGGCTTCGGCGGCATGGCGAGCGATGACTACGCGCCGACCTTCGGCGGCGTCTTCAAGAGCATGCCGCGTGATGATGGGGCGCTCGTCGTCTATAGCGTGAAGTAATTTCGCCGATGAGAAGCCGGCGGGGGGAGCGACCTCCCGCCGGCATTTTTTTGCCCCACGGGCTTTTGTTTTTCCATAACAACCGATGCGGACCCGATGAAATTTCCTGCGCGATGCCTGACCCTTTTTCTCCTTTGCGCGGCGCCCTTGGTTCCCGCCATGGCGCAACCGGAGCCCGCCGCCTCCAAGCTCGATGTCGAACAGCTTTTTGCCAGTACCTGCGGCTTTTGCCACAGCGATGGCGGGCGTGTCGCCGGCAAGGGGCCGCAGTTGATGAATACCAAGCGAAGCGATGATTTCATCCGCAACCGCATCAAGCACGGCAAGGAAGGCGCCATGCCGGCCTTCGGCTCGACCTTCAGCGACGCTGATATCGACAAGATCATCCACTACATCCGCAATCTCAAACCGGACCAGCCATGAGAAAATTTTCTGTCCTTGGCATCGTTCTCGCGCTTGTCTGCACCAGCATCGCGGCCGACGCCCGCTCGCTCGAAAACGTGCGCGAGCGCGGCGTGCTCGGCGTCTGCGCCCATCCCAACGCCCTCCCGTTTTCCAGCAAGACCGGTGATCTCGCGGGCTTTCAGATGGAGCTGGCGCGCGCCATCGCCGACAAGCTCGGCGTCACGCTCCAGCCCGACTGGGTGGTGATGACATTCCAGATCCGCGCCGCCGATTGCGATATCATGATGGACACGATCGACGACAAGGAAGCCCAGGGCGAAACCAATCTCAAGCTCTCGCGGCCCTATTATCGCACCGGCGCCGCGCTCGTGGTGGCCGAGAACAGCCCGATCACCTCGCTCGCCGCCCTCGATGCGCACACCAAGGTCGGCGTGCTGGTCGGCTCGATGGCGGCGATGACGCTCGGTGAGCGCCATGTCGGCATTTCGATCTTCGGCTTCGAGGACGACGCGCTGGAGGCGGTCGCGAACCATGAGGTCGATGCCGCGATGGTGACGCCGACGATGGCGGGCTACTACAATCTGCGCCATCCCGACCACAAACTTCACGTGCTGGCGCTTGACGAGACCGATCCCGGTCTCGCCTGGAACGTCTCCGTGGGGATGGTCCGCCCCGATCCGGCGCTCAGCGCGGCGATCGATGACGCCGTCGCCGCGCTGCTTGCCGACGGCACCGTCGCGCGCATCTATGCCCGCTACGGTGTGGTTCTGCTACCGCCGCGCTGAAGGCCAAAGGCCAGGGCTCCGCCCTGGACCCGCTGGGGCCAGCGGCCCCAGACCCGCATCATGGGAAGGATTGCAAAGGCTCCGCCTTTGCTCGGGTCCAGGGGTGAAACCCCTGGCCTTCATTAATCACGTGGCTTGCAAAAATCGAAATCACAGCCTTCATCGGCCTGTAGCACGTGGTCGTGGAACAGCCGCGCGTAGCCGCGCGCGGGAGCCGCAACCGGCGCTGACCAGAGCGCGGCGCGGCGCGCGAGTTCGGCCTCGTCCACCAACAAATCGAGACGCCGCGCCTCGGCGTCGAGGCGGATACGATCGCCGTTCCGCACCAGGCCGAGCGGGCCGCCGATCGCGGCTTCCGGCGTGATGTGCAGCACGATGGTGCCGAACGCGGTGCCGCTCATGCGCGCATCCGAAAGCCGCAGCATGTCCTTCACGCCCTGGCGCGCAAGCTGGCGCGGGATCGGGATATAGCCCGCCTCGGGCATGCCGGGCGCGCCGACCGGCCCGGTGTTCTGGAGCACCAGGACATCCTCGGGCGTGACGTCGAGCGCTGGATCGTCGAGGCGCTGGGCCATGTCCTCGGTCGAGGAAAATACCACGGCGCGGCCCTCGTGGCGCAGCAGCGCAGGCGTCGCGGCCGAACGCTTGAGCAGTGCGCCGCGCGGCGCAAGATTGCCGCGCAGCACCGCGAGCCCGCCGCCCTGGCTGATCGGGTTTCCGCGCCGGCGGATGACGTCCTGGCCGGGCACGTCCTCGGCCTGCTCGATGGCATCGCGGAGCTGGCCGCCGCGCACCGTCGGGGCATCGAGATCGAGCAAGTCGGCGAGTTCCCGCAACAGCCGCGGCACCCCGCCGGCCCAGTGGAAATCCTCCATGTAATGCGCCCCGCTCGGCTTGAGATCGACCAGCACCGGCACTTCGCGCCCGAGCCGGTCGAATTCGTCGAGATCGACCGGAATGCCGAGCCGCCCGGCGATGGCGGTGAAATGGATCAGCGCGTTGGTCGAGCCGCCGATTGCCTGGAGCACGGTAAAAGCGTTGCGGAAGGCGGATGGCGTCATCACCGCGCTCGGCCGCGGCCCGTTCCGAGCGAGCCGCACCGCCTGGCGCCCGGCGTCCTCGGCGGCGCGCAGCCGGTCGGCGTGGGTTGCCGGGATGGTGGCGCTGCCCGGCAGCGCCATGCCGAGCGCCTCGGCCATGCAGGCGATGGTGCTCGCCGTGCCCATCACCATGCAGGTGCCAAACGTCGGCGCGAGGCGGGAATTCACCGCCTCGATCTCGGCCTCATCCATGCGCCCGGCGCGAAACTCGCCCCAGAGGCGGCGGCAATCGGTGCAGGCGCCGAGCACCTGGCCGCGATGATGCCCGACCAGCATCGGCCCGACCGGCAGGACGAGGGCCGGGAGATCGACGCTGGCGGCGGCCATCAACTGCGCCGGGATGGTCTTGTCGCAACCGCCGATCAGGACGGCGGCATCCATCGGCTGGGCGCGCAGCATCTCCTCGGTATCGAGCGCCATCAGGTTGCGGAGGTACATGCTCGTCGGGTAGGCGAAGGATTCGTGGATGGAGATGGTCGGAAACGTCATCGGCAGGCCGCCTTCGAGCATCACCCCGCGCTTGACGGCGGTGATCAGGGCGGGGACGTTGCCATGGCAGGGGTTGAAATCGCTCGCGGTATCGGTGATGCCGATGATCGGGCGATCGAGCGCGTCATCGGAAAACCCCATCGCCTTGATGAACGCCTTGCGCAGGAACAGCGAGAATTCGGCATCGCCATAGCTGGTCAGCCCTTTTTTCATCCCCAATGCCATTTTTCTCTCCTCTGCCGCCCTGTGCCGCGGCGGAGAACATGCCGCGCCGCACCAGATTTGTCATGCCGGCGGTGCCACATGGCACGCAGGCGCTTCGTGCGATAAAATGCGGCGTCATTTCCCGCGCATGAGCCGCCGATGATCCCGCTGCCCTCGCCGCAACAATTGCGCTATCTCCTGGCGCTCGCCGAGCACCAGCATTTCGGCCGCGCCGCCCAGGCCTGCGCGGTGACGCAATCGACGCTTTCCGCCGGCATCCTGATGCTGG
>JAKCCP010000271.1 GCA_021841985.1 Pseudomonadota bacterium
ATGTTCTTGCCGCCGGGGTCTGGCTCGGCGGCCTCGCGCCGCTCTCGCTGCTGCTCCGCCGCCTTCCCGCGCCCGCCGCGGCGGCGGCGGTCGCGCGGTTTTCCGCGCTCGCGACGATCGCCGTTGCCGTGCTCGCGCTCTCGGCGCTGGCCCAGGGAGCGGCGCTGATCGGCGGCCTCGCCGCTCTCGCCGCGAGCCCCTATGGACGGCTCATCCTGGTGAAGACGCTGCTGTTCTTGACCCTGCTCGGGTTTGGCGCGCGCAACCGGCTGTTGCTGCTCCCGGCCCTCGCCGGCGCCAATGGGCCGATCGCCTTGCGCGCTCTGCGGCGCGGCCTGGGCTGGGCAATGGCGCTCGCGCTGGCGGTGCTGCTCGCCGCGAGCTTTCTCGGGAGCCTCGCGCCCGGGCAAGATTTTCGTGGAGGCGATACGCTGGCCGCCTCATAAGGGGGAAAAGTTTTTGGTTCTTTTTTCAAAAAGAACAGGACTTCTTTTTTTGTAAAAAAAGAAGCAAAAAAACTTTTATCCTGGAAAGGTTGGGCGCGGTCGTTCGCGGCAGGCGGCGGCGAAGGCGGCGAAGAGACGGTGGCTCGCCGCGTTTTCCCCGGCGCGCCATTCCGGGTGCCATTGCACGCCGATCGCGAAGCCTTTCGCGTCCGCGGCGCGGACGCCCTCGATGGTGCCGTCGGGGGCGGTGGCCTCGATCACGAGGGCGGGCGCCGGCCGGTCGATCGCCTGTTCGTGGACGGAGTTCACCATGATTTCGGCGGCGCCGATGATCTCGGCGAGCCGGCCGGAGAGCCGCACCTGATGGCGGGCGGCGTAGCGCGCCTCGCGATCGCTCTCATGGCCGAGATGGGTGAGGCGCCCGGGGACGGCGCTGAGCTTCTGGATCAGCGTGCCGCCGAGGGCGACGTTCAGCTCCTGAATGCCGCGGCAGATGGCGAGCAGCGGCAGGCCGGCGGCGAGCGCTTCGCGGGTGAGGGCAAGGGTGGTCGCGTCGCGGGCCGGGTCATGGGCGCCGGGGGTCAGATCCTCGGCGGCGCCGTAGCGCCAGGGCTCGACATTGCTCGGGCTGCCGTCGAGCAGCAGGCCGTCGAGCCGGGGAAGCAGCGCCAGCGCCGCCTCGCCGATCGGCGGGATCAGCACCGGGACGCAGCCGGCGGCGTCCAACAGCGCCGCGCCATAACGCGCCGGGGCGCTGTGATGCACCTGCCCCTTGCTCGCGATCGCGCAGGCGGGAATACCGACGACGACGGCCATGTCGCTTTCCTTTTCCTTGTGGGGATTTCATAGACCGGATCACGCGGCGCGCAAATACGGCAGGGGCTGGCGCGGGGCCGCAATAATTTTAAGAATTTTCTCATGATACTATAATTTGGGACCGATTGCGCTGCCATGGATATTGCCAGTTATTTTTCCCACACGCTGAAATAGCTTTTGCTTCCTGGTTTGCAATCGCTCTAAACCATCTCGACTGCCCCGCAAGGCTCCGGCCGATCCGCGGTGGGCGCAGCGGGAGAGGATTGGGAAGCCGCCGATGACCACGACAACGCTCAGCACCTACACCACCGTCGGGCAAACGATCGCGAGCGGCAACACGCTCGATATCCTGGCGAAGGGCGCCGTCCATATTGACGCGGCTGCCGCTGCCGTGGCGAACGTGGGCAAAACCACTGGCGTCTCGCTGAACAATGCCGGCACCATTACGAATGCCGACCAAACGGCGGGCTTCGGCGTTCACTTCCAGTACGGCGGCACGATCGTCAATTCCGGCAAGATCATTGGAGCGACCGGGGTAGCGGTTGCCTACGGCGCGTCGGTCACCAATACTGCCGGGGCGACGATTTCATCGCCTGTGACGAGTTATGGAGTTGGGGTAAATTTAGGATATAGCGGCGCGGGCGGAAACAATTATCTCGACAATCAAGGCACCATCACCGTCAGCGGCGCCGAGGGCATCGGCGTCATCATCAATAATGCCTCCTCCGGCACCAACACCATCGACAACGCGGCCGGCGCGCTGATCAAAGGCGGTCAAAGTTCGGGCGGTGGCCATACCGGCTCCGGCATCTATATCCAGGCCGGGGGCGCGACGATCACCAATGCCGGGACCATTTCCGGCTATCACGGGATCGCGGTCAAGAGCACCGGTACCGCCGTCGATACCGCCGCGATCACCGTCACCAATGCCGGCACCATCGAAAGCCCTTATACCAGTGTGGCGGCGGTCGCGTTCGGCGGCGGCGATGCCTCGCTGATCCTCGATCCGGGGGCAACATTCGTCGGCTATGTCAGCGCGAGCGCGACGACGACGAACAGCATCACCCTCGCCTCGGCGGCCAGCGCCGGGACGATCAGCGGCAGTATCGGCGGGAGCGGGGCGCAGTATCAGAATTTCCAGACCATCACCGAGGCGAGCGGGGCGGATTGGACCTTGTCCGGGACCGTCGCCGGCGGCGAAAATCTCGTGCTCGGCAATGCCGGCACAATCGGGCTCGGCGATGCGACGGGGTTTGCCGCAACCATCGATCATCTCGTCGCCGGCGATACCATCGTCCTCACCAATGATGCCTATAACAGTGCCGATCAACTGACCTTGGGTTCGGGCAATGTGCTGACCGTCAGCGCTGCCGGCACGCCGCTCGCGACCCTGCAGCTCGCCCCGACCGCGAGCTATAGCCAGAGCGATTTCAGCCTGGTCAATGTCG
>JAKCCP010000416.1 GCA_021841985.1 Pseudomonadota bacterium
TCTCGGCTCCTCCGCCGCGGCCACGGGGGAAAAACCCGTATTGATCAAGCTTCCGGCCAAAACCACGGTCAAGATCACGCGCCGCATCACGCCCTCGCTTCCGCCAAATCATCACGCGCCATTAGAGCAGAGACAGGCTATGTCGCCCACCCCGCCCTTACACGTGACGATTTCGTGTCAGCACGCAAGCCCTCGGGGCAAGCCTCCGGTGCCGGCGCCTCACTTCAGAGCGGATCGGCGCGCCGCGCTCGACGGGCCGGTTCACTTGAACGCACAGCCGGCCTTGAGCCCAAACAGGCGGAAAAAAGCCGCCGCCGGGCAGAACCCGGTAAAGCTCGACTGGACCAGGTTGAGGCCGATGAAAATCGTAAACAGCATGAAATAAGAGCTGACGTAATAGGTCAGCGCGACACTGAGCAGAACCATGAACCCGGCAAAGCGGAACACCGCACGATCGATCGACATGACAGACTCCATTGAGGTGAGAAATTCAGACGTTTTCCTTGAGTTTGTGGAGATCGAGTTGCTTCAGCAGGAAGCGCTCATAGAACGGCTCGCTGGTGCCGCCGCGCATCTTGCGGAGAAAATATTTCTCAAAACCCACTTTCGCCAGATGCACCCAGGCCCCCTTGGCCGCCCAATTGGTATTGCGCGGCGGAATCTGCGGCTTGGCGACGAAGGCGACACCGCCATCGCCGAAATCGGCGAGGCAAATGGCGTTCCACGTCGCCCGCGCCGAAGGCTCGCGCCCGCGCAGCAAGGCGCCGAGGTTTTCCGCCGTCGCGGTCACCATCGATTCGATCATGAACCCGGTTTTCGGCACCCCGACGGGAACCGGCGTCGGCCCGGTCGGTGGAATCGCGACGCAAACGCCGATCCCGAACACATTGCGGAAGGTCGGGTTGCGCTGATGCTCGTCGATCAACACGAACCCGCGCGGATTGACCAGTTTTTCTGCGCCGCGCAGCGCGGGGACGCCGCGGAACGCCGGCAGCATCATCGCGAATTTGAATGGCAGATCATGGGTTTTCCTGAGGCTGCCATCCTCGGCCAGTTCCTCGATATGCATCACCTCCGCCTCCGCCGCGCTCAGTTTGGCATTGGTGATCCATTTGATGTGCCGGTCGCGGAATTCGCTCTCCAAAAGCCCTTTGGTATCGCCGACCCCATCGAGCCCGAGATGGCCGATATAAGGCTCGGCGGTGACATAGGTCATCGGCACGCGATCGCGGATTTTGCGCTTGCGCAGCTCGGTATCGAGAATGAGAGCGAATTCATAGGCCGGCCCAAAACAAGAGGCACCTTGCACCGCGCCGACCACGATCGGCCCGGGGTTTTTGCAAAACGCCTCGAAGGCGACCCGGGCGCGTTCGGCATGATCGACGTGGCAGATCGATTGCGTGAAACCCTCCGGACCAAGGCCGGGAATTTCATCGAAGGCAAGATCTGGGCCGGTTGCGATCACCAGATAATCATAGGAAATGCTGGTGGCGTCGGCGAGTTCGATCCGGTTCGCCGCCGGGTCGACGCGCTTCGCGCCCTGATCGAACAGGCGGATGTTTTTGCGCGCCATCACCGGGGCGAGGTCGATTTCGATATCGCGGCGCCCGCGCCAGCCGACCGCGACCCAAGGGTTCGAGGGCACGAAGTGGTAATTCCGCCCCTGTCCGATCAGCGTGATACGGTCTTCCTTCCGCAAATGCGGCAGCAATTCGAAGGCCATCAACGTCCCGCCGAGCCCGGCGCCCAGGACCACGATCTCTGCCATGACGTTCCCCTTTTTCAAGCGATGATTTGACAATATATTCGCATCATCGTATATACGCAAGTAGGAAAGCTACAGCGACGGACGAAATGGCAACCATCGGCGACATAGCGGCCATGCACCGGGCGGCGGATCGGGCGAGCGAGCTTTTGAAGGCGCTCGCGAGCCGCCACCGCCTGCTCATCCTCTGCCATCTCGCGCGGGAAAAATGCTCGGTCGGCGAACTCGCGAGCATGCTCGATCTCCGAGATTCGACCGTCTCGCAGCATCTCGCCCTGCTTCGCCGCGACGGCCTCGTCGCCGCCGAGCGCGACGGACAGACGATCTGGTACTCACTCGCGAGCGGCCCGACGCGCCAGGTTCTCGACACTCTGTTCGCGATTTACTGCCCCCGTGACACCGCGCCAAGGGCGCGCGCAAAAGCTTTACCAACGCGGTGCTGACCGGTTCCCCCCGTTTTTTCGCGTATCCGAAGGCAACCCTCATGCGAACTCTCCTCTTGCTGGTCCTCGGGCTTCCCGGATTTGCCGCAACCGCTCTGGCGGCGGAGAGTTTTACCGTCCAATCCTCGCATCTGACCGACGAGAAAGCGGTCTTCGCGACCGTCGAAAGCCGGGATGTGGTGCCGGCGCGGACGCGCATCGGCGGCACCATCGCGAGCCTCACCGTGCGCGAGGGTGATGAGGTGCAAGCGGGCCAGGTGATCGGCGTGGTGGCCGACGAGAAGCTCGGCCTTCGTATCCAGGCGCTCGACGCCGAGATCAACGGCCTCAAATCCCAGCTCGCCCAGGCCGAGGTCGATCTCGGGCGCGCCCAGGCCTTGGCCAAGGGCGGCGCGGTGTCGCGCCAGCAACTCGATCAGGCGGCGACGACGGCCCAAGTCGCGGCAAGCTCGCTCAAGGCGCGCCAAGCCGAACGCGCGCTCGCCCAGCAGCAACTC
>JAKCCP010000099.1 GCA_021841985.1 Pseudomonadota bacterium
GATCGAGGGACGAGGCAAAGGCGATGATGCCAAAGCGCGAGCAGCGGCCATAGGTCGGCTTCATGCCGGCGATGCCGCAGAACGACGCCGGCTGGCGGATCGAGCCGCCGGTATCCGTCCCGGTCGCGCCGAGCGCCAGCCGCGCCGCGACGGCGGCGGCCGAGCCGCCGGAGGAGCCGCCAGGCACCAGGGCCGCCGCGTCCCCTGCCCGCGTCCAGGGATTCGCCACCGCGCCGAAGGCCGAGGTCATGTTGGAAGACCCCATGGCGAATTCGTCGAGATTGGTTTTGCCGACGAACACCGCGCCGGCGGCGCGCAGCCTCGCCGTCACCGTGCTTTCGTAAGGCGGGACGAAATTCTCCAGCATAAGGCTCGCGGCCGTGGTGCGCACGCCCTCGGTGCAGAAAAGATCCTTGATCGCCAGCGGCAGGCCGGCGAGCGGCCCGGCCTCGCCGGCGGCATAGGCCCGATCCGCCGCCTCGGCCTGGGCCAGCGCAAGCTCGGGGGTCACGGTGATGAAGGCGTTGAGGCGCGGGTTGAGTTTCTCGATCGCTTCGAGATGGGCCTCGGACAGCTCGCGGGCGGAGATTTCGCGCCGCGCGAGCAACTCACGCGCGCCGGCCAGGGTGAGATCGGTGAGGCTCATTCCACCACCTTCGGCACCACGAAATAATCGCCGGCGCGCTCGGGCGCGTTGGCGAGGATTTTTTCCGGGATGCCGCCCTCCGTCACCGCGTCGTCGCGCAGCCGCAAGGCCATCCGCGCGGCGCCGGTGAGCGGTTGCACGCCCTCGACATCGAGCGCGGCCAATTGCTCGACCCAGCCGAGGATGCCGTTCAGCTCGCCTTGCAGACGGGGAATGTCATCGTCGGCGATATGGATACGGGCGAGATGGGCGATGCGACGGACGGTCGCGGGGGCGAGCGGCATGGGGAAAATTCTCTCTTGGTCACTTCTGACTTGGTCTCAGCGCGGTGGCGGACCATAACGGCCGCCATGGCGCGCAGCAACCCGAACCCGCTCGCCGAACTCCGGGCCCTCCGCGCGGCGCTCGCGCCCGGAGAGCGGCTGCTCGGCATCGATCCCGGAAGCAAGACCATCGGCCTCGCGCTCTCGGACGTGACGCTGCTGCTCGCCTCGCCCTATGGCAGCCTCCGGCGCCGGCGCTTGGCCGACAACGCCGCCGAGATCGCCGCGATCGCGGCGCGCGAGGGCGTCGGCGGGCTGGTCGTCGGCCTGCCGCTTTCACTTGACGGCGGATTGGGCCCGGCGGCGCAGGCGGCGCGGGACTGGGCCCGCGCCTTGGCCGCGGCGGCCGGGCTCGCGCTCGCCTTCTGGGATGAGCGGCTGTCCAGCGCCGCCGTCAACCGGATGCTGATCAATGAGGCCGATCTCTCGCGCCGCAAGCGCGCCGCCAGCGTCGACCGGGTCGCCGCCGCCTATCTCCTGCAGGCGGCGCTCGACGCCAGCCGCCCAGAGGCGGCACGCACGGCGGCACGCGAGGTGGCATCGGGCCCTGAGGTCAGTGACGAACCGGCCGGCTCATGAGCCAAAATTCCCGGCTTTCCTGATAAAAACGCGCGCGACCCCGTGCTCGTCCGCGGTTTCGAGGAAAACCCCATGCCCGAGCGCGGCCGCGGCGCGGGGAACATTGGCGATCGGCTCGGCGCCCTTCAATAACACCAATAATGTCTCCCCTTCCGCCATGCGATCGAGCGCCAGTCGTGTCCTGACGAACGTCATGGGACAAAGATCTCGCGTGATATCGAGGGTATGGTCGGGGGTGGGATTGCTTTTTGGCGTTTTTTCTTCAGTCATCGGCGATATGTCCATTGCGAAGTATCGGCGAACCATTTATACAGGTAGGATAATTACAAATCAGGGAAAGATCTGCCATGGAGTCTAAAATTGAGCCCGGTGTGCTGGAGCTGACGGCGCGAATCGTCTCGGCGCATGTTACCAACAATTCGGTTTCGGTGGACATGCTGCCGAATTTGATTCAAGACGTTTATAAAACGCTGACCAATATCGGCAAGGAGCAGCCGGAGGTCGAGAAGCTGCAACCGGCGGTGCCGATCAAGAAATCCATCGCGCCGGATTATATCGTCTGCCTGGAAGACGGCAAGAAGCTCAAAATGTTGCGCCGACACCTCAAGACATCCTACGGCATGACCCCGGAACAATACCGCGAGCGCTGGAATTTGCCGCAGGATTACCCGATGGTGGCGCCGAATTACGCCCAGCACCGCTCCAGCCTCGCCAAGAAGATCGGCCTCGGCACCAAGGCGCGCGATCAGGGCTGAGACGCCCATCGCGCATGGCCGGCAGGCGCCTTGCCGACCCGCTTCCCGCCCGCGCATAAGGTGGGGCAATAAGGTGGGGACGCATGAGATGAGGGCGTAAGGCCGGGCATGAGGTCGACAGGGCATGAGGTCGACAGGGCATGAGGTCGACAGGGGCGGGGCGGATCGGCTACGACCATGGCCGAACGCCCGGGGCCCGTCTCCGGCATCCTGTTCCGCTCCCGGCCGGACCGCCCTTTCCGCGCGGCCGCTTCCGGATGGCGGGTGACCGAGGATCCGATGGAATCGCGTATCGAACGCCTATGCATCGAACGTCGCCTCAAAATGACCGGCCAGAGGCGGACCATCGCGCGCGTCCTCTCCGAGGCGGAAGACCACCCGGATGTCGAGGAACTCTACCGCCGCGCCAGCGCCTTCGACGCCCGCATCTCGATCGCCACCGTCTACCGCACGGTGCGTCTCCTCGAGGAGAAAGGCATTCTGGAGCGCCGCGATTTCGGCGGCGGCCGCGCCCGCTACGAAGCGACCGCGCATGGCCACCATTATCACCTGATCGACGCCGATAGCGGCCGCGTGATCGAGTTCACCGATCCCGCCCTGGAGGCCATGCTGCACGCCCTCGCCGGCCGGCTCGGTTTCGATCTCGTCTCGATGCGACTCGAGCTTTTCGGCCGCCGCGCCGTGACCGCGGGCGATGCCGCCGACCACGCCGACGCCGAGCACCGGCGATGACCGCGCCCTTCCCCGTCCGCGGCAATCCCGTCCATGGTTTCGGCGAACTCCGAAGCGGCCATCTCGGCGTCCGGCTGGCCCGCACCGCGGCCGAGATCGACGCCGTCGAGGCGCTCCGCTTTCGCATCTTCTTCCAGGAAATGGGCGCCCGTCCCGCCCCCGAAATCGCCGCCCGGCACCGCGACCGCGACCGGTTCGACGATGTCGCCGACCATCTCATCGTCGTCGATCACGCCATCGGGCCGGGGCCGGAGGGGGTGGTCGGCACCTACCGGCTGATCACCCGCGCCGCCGCCGAGGCCGCCGGCGGATTCTACTCGGCGGGCGAGTTCGATATCGGGAGGCTCATCGCCTTTCCCGGGCACATCCTGGAATTGGGCCGCTCCTGCGTCGATGCCGGTTATCGCGGCAGCGCCGCGATGCAATTGCTCTGGCGCGGCATCGCCGCTTACGTGTTCCTCCATCGGATCGACCTGATGTTCGGCTGCGCGAGCCTGCCCGGTACCGTGCCGGCGGCGCTGAGCGCCGAACTCACCTATCTCTATGACAACCATCTCGCGCCGCCGGCCTTGCGTCCGCGGGCCTTGCCGCATCGCTATGTCGAGATGCGCCGCTGGCCGGTCGGCGAGATCGATCCCCGCCGCATCGCCGCGCAATTGCCGCCGCTGATCAAGGGCTATCTGCGCCTTGGCGGCTTCGTCGGCGACGGCGCGGTGATCGACGACCAGTTCAACACCACCGATGTCATCGTGCTGGTCAAGACCGATCTCGTCACCGACAAATATTACCGCCATTACGAGCGGCAATTGCGCGACGCCCTGATCTGAAGGCGAAAAGACCGGCGATGGCGCGTTTTCAGGTGATCATGACCGCGCCCGGCCTCGCGCCGGCGGCACGCGCGCTCTTGGAGGCGGCCGGTTGTGCCGTGCATCTGATGCCGCCCTATCCGGACGCGCGGGCGATCGCGGCGCTGGCGCGCGAGATCGACGCCGATGCCATTCTCTGCCGCCAGGGACGGGTCGATGCCGAGGTGATGGCGGCGGCGCCGAAGCTCAAGATCATCGCCCGCCACGGGGTCGGCGTCGATGAGGTGGATGTCGCGGCGGCGCAGGCGCGGGGGATTCTCGTGACCAACGCGCCGGGCTCGAACGCGCGCGCGGTCGCCGAGCACACGCTCGCCCTCATTCTTGCTTTGGTGAAAGAGCTGAAGCCGCTCGGCGCGGTGATCGCCGGCGGCTTCTGGCGGGGGGCGGCGGGCGCGGTCGGCGATGTCGCCGGCAAACGCCTCGGCCTGGTCGGATTCGGGGCGACCGGGCGCGAGGTCGCGCGGCTCGCCGGCGCCTTCGGGATGCGGGTTTTCGCCCAGACCCCGGGGACGGCGCCGCTCGCCGGGGCCGAGCGGGTCGCCGATTTGCCGAGCCTCCTCGCCAACGCCGATATCCTTTCGCTCCATTGCCCGTTGCGCCCGGAAACCCGGCATCTGATCGACGCCGCGGCGATCGCGCGGCTTCCCGCCGGCGCCTTCGTCATCAACACCGCGCGCGGCGGGCTGATCGACGAGGTGGCGCTCCGCGAGGCGCTCGATCGCGGCCATCTCGCCGGCGCCGCCCTCGACGTCTTCGAGGACGAGCCGCCGCCGGCCGATGCCGCGCTCCGCGATCATCCGCGCCTGATCGCGACCCCCCATGTCGCCGGGGTGACACCGCTCGCCTTCGAGCGCATGGGGGTGATGGCGGCGGAATGCATCGTCGCCGCGCTCACCGGCGGCATCGTGCCGGAGGCGCGGGTCGTCATCGTGCCGGAGGCGCGGGTCGTCGTCAGGCCGGAGGCGCGGGTCGTCACCGTGCCGCCGGAGCGGGTGGCCGGAAGGTGAGGCGCGCATCGGCGGCCGGCGGCGCGCGCCCGCGCCGCTTCTGGCGGGTGCTGCTCGCGGCCGGGATTCTCGGGGCCTTCGCCGCCGCCGCGCTGCCGCCGCTCTTCGTCTTGCCGACGCTGGTCATCGCCATTCCCGGCCTCCTCGCGCTGATCGGCGCCAGCGCCCGGGCGCGCGAGGCGTTCTGGCTCGGCTGCGCCTTCGGCTTCGGCCATCATTTGTTCGGCCTTTACTGGATCACCGATGCGATCCTGATCGAGGCCGCCGATTTCTGGTGGTTCGTGCCGATCGCGGTGCCCGGGCTCGCCGCCATTCTCGCGCCCTTCATCGGCGTCGCGGCGCTGGCGGCCTGGTTCGCGCCGAAAGGCTGGCGGCGGGTTTTGCTGTTCGCCGCGGTCTGGATGCTCGGCGATCTCGCGCGGCAATTCATCGGCGGCGGGTTTCCGTGGAACCCGTGGGCCAGTGTCTGGGCGCTGCCGGGACTGGCCGGGGAGATCATGCTGCAACCGGTCGCGATCCTCGGCACGCCGGGGGTGACCGGGCTCACCGTTCTGCTCGCCGGGCTGCCCGCGCTCGGGCGGCGGGGCTGGCTGCTCGGCGCGATTTCGCTCGCGCTCTGGGCCGGGTTCGGCGCCGCTTGGCGCGCGCGCCCGGCTGGCCCTCCGCCCGGTTTCACCGCGATCCTGGTCCAGGGCAATGTCGCCGAGGGCGATAAATGGAGCCAGGCGCGCGCCCTCGCCATTTTCCGCCGCTATCTCGATCTCACCAGCGAAGGGGTCTACCGCGCCGACATGGGGCACGCCGGGGCCGGGCCGAAGCTGGTGATCTGGCCGGAGACCGCGAGCCCCTACCCGCTGCTCGACGACCCCGACGCGCGCCAAGCGATCGCGCTGGCCGCCGATGGCGCGCCGGCGCTGGTCGGAAGTGTCCGCCGCGGCGCCGATGGCAAGCCGCGCAACAGCCTGATCGCGCTCGACGGCGAGGGCCGGGTCATCGGCGTCTATGACAAATATCACCTCGTCCCGGGCGGCGAATATCAGCCGAAATGGCTGCCGCTGCCGGTTGATATCGTCCCCGGTGGCGGCTTCGCGCCAGGGAGCGGGCCGAAAACCCTCACCCTTCCCGGGCTCGTCCCGGTGGCGCCGCTGATCTGCTACGAGGCGATCTATCCCCACGCCATCGTCGACGAGGCGGCGCGGCCACGCCTCCTCGTCAACGTCACCAACGATGCCTGGTTCGGCGATTCCTCCGGGCCGCGCCAGCACCTCGCGGCGGCGCGGATGCGCGCGATCGAGGAGGGGCTGCCGCTGATGCGCGCCGCCAATACCGGGATTTCGGCGGCATTCGATGGCCATGGCCGGGAATTGACGCGGCTCGGCCTCGGGCAAACCGGGGTCAAGGTGGTCGCGGTGCCGGGCGCCCTGCCGCCGCCGCCGTTCGCGCGTTTCGGCCTCGCCGTGCCGCTGCTGCTCGCCGTCATGGCCATTGCCGCAGCTTTGGCGCGAAAATGGGAAATATCCACGGATAAACTCAAAACGTGATATCGCGTCGCTTTTTTCGTTAAATTTTATCTGAATTGATCATATCATATTGACCTTGCCTCGCCACACTGTTAATAAACAGTTAACTTAGAGCATAAATCCTGCGCCTTCCACCCGTCATGTTTACGAAAGTCATGTTTGACAAAATGCTAGCCCGTTTTCGGTGAAACCGGCTGTTCGTAGCGGGCCATGGATAAACCGGCCCGGATAAACGGGCCGCGGGTGAACGGATCAACGGATCGGCAACGCCAATTTCCGCCGCCAGGGGTGCCATCGATATGCCGTCTGATGAATTTTCTGGACATAGCGAGAAAGAGAGCAAGCCGAGCCCGATCGATGTCCATGTCGGCTCGCGCATTCGCCTACGCCGCACCTTGCTCGGCATGTCGCAGGAGCGTCTCGGCGAGGCGCTCGGCCTGACGTTCCAGCAGGTCCAGAAATACGAGCGCGGCGCGAACCGGGTCGGCGCGTCGCGGCTGTTCGATCTCGCCCGCGTCCTCGATGTGCCGATCAGCTACTTCTTCGACGACATGCCCGAACCGCTGGCCGCGAGCTATGGCTCGCCGGCGGCGCGGCGCGCCCTCGGCTTCGCCGAGGCGCAGGAAGGCTTCGGCGACGATACCATGTCTCGCCGCGAGACCCTGGAACTGGTCCGCGCCTATTATCGCATTTCCGATCCCGCGGTCAGAAAGCGCGTGTTCGAGCTGATCAAATCCCTGACCAACGAGAGTTGATGAAGTTTCCGCTATTTCGCCTTGTGATCGAAGCAAATCTTGGTTTTTATCCGTCTGAGGCGGGCGTCAGGGACCGTCCGAATTGTCAGAATGCGCCCCTGATAAACTGATTTTCAACGATTTTCATAGTACCGTCGGTCTCCGCGTGGCGATCGGGGAAAAACCGCGCCTCGCGGCTCTTGTCCTGGCGCGCAAAACCGGGCCATGAACGGGTCATGCCCGCAACCTTCCCGCCGGATCCGACCCGCGACAGCGCCCTTCTGCTGTTGACCGAGACTCTCGACCGCCGCCGCACCCTGGACGCGGCGCTCAATAGTCTCCCCGGGGGGCTTCCCGGCGCCGCCGGGCGCGATCGGGCGGCGGCGCATCGGCTGGCGGCGGCGGTGCTGCGGCGGCTCGGGACGCTCGATGCGGTGCTCGAGCCGCATCTCCGCCGCGCCCCGCCGGTCACGGTGCGGCATGTGCTCCGCCTTGGCGCCGCCGCCCTCCTGCTCCTTGCGACCCCGCCGCACGCCGCCGTCTCGACCGCGGTCGCGCTCACCCGGCGCGCCGGCTTCGGCCCCTTCGCCGGGCTGGTCAACGCGGTCTTGCGCCGGATTGCCGCCGACGGCCCGGGAGTGCTCGAATCCCTCGATTCGCCACGCCTCGACACGCCGCCCTGGCTCTGGGCGAGCTGGGGCGAGGCGGCGCGGGCGATCGCGCTCGGCCATCAGGCCGACCCGCCGCTCGATCTCACCCCCCTCCCCGGCGCCGCGCCCTTGCCTGCCGGAACGGTTTTGCCCTCGGGCAGTCTCCGGCTGCCGCCGGGGAGCGAGGTCACCGCGCTTCCCGGGTATGAGGCGGGAAATTTTTTCGTCCAGGACGCCGCCGCCGCCCTTCCCGTCCGCTTGCTCGGCGCGCTCGCCGGCCAAGAGGTCGCCGATCTCTGCGCCGCTCCCGGCGGCAAGACGGCGCAGCTCGTGCTTGCCGGGGCGCGGGTGACGGCGGTCGAGCGGGCGCCGGCGCGCTTGCGGCGCCTGGCCGAAAACCTCGCCCGCCTTCACCTCGATGCCGAGCTGATTGGCGCCGATGCCGTCACCTGGCAGCCCGGGCGGCGCTTCGATGCGGTGCTCCTCGATGCCCCGTGCAGCGCGACCGGAACCATCCGCCGCCACCCCGAAATCCCGCATCTCCGCCGCCCCGGCGATCTCGCGCCCCTGATTGCGGCGCAAGACGCGCTGCTCGCCGCGGCCAGCGCCTTGCTCAAGCCGGGCGGGCGGCTTCTCTACGCCGTCTGCTCGCTCCAGCCCGAGGAGGGGGAAGCGCGGATCGCGGCGGCGCTATCGCGTCTCCCGCTCCGCCGCGCGCCGATCACCGCCGATGAATTGCCGCCTTTGCCGCAAGCGGTGACCGCTTCCGGGGATTTGCGCACCCATCCCGGGCTGTGGGCGGCGCAGGGCGGCATGGATGGCTTCTTTGCGGCGCGGCTGATCCGATTATGATGCCCTTGTGAGCAGGCCCGATTCTCTTTCCGGAATGGCGGATTTCTCGCGATGAGCGGGCTCGATCCGTGGCGCTGGCTGCGCGAGGCGCGGCGCGCGATGGCGACGTTGCCGCATTTGCGCCCGATGCGGGTGCCGGACGCGCCGCTGCTGCCGGTGCGCGACCCCTGGCCGGGCGATGCCGGGCGGGGCGCGCGGCTGCTGCGCGGCGCAAGCGACGGTCACGGCCCCGCCGCCACGGCCTGGAGCGCGCTCGGCGCGGAGGCGTCCGGGTTCTCCTGGCTGCGCGATCTCCGCGCGCTTGGCACCGATTCCGCGCGTCTGCGCGCCCGCGCCCTGACCAGCGCCTTCATCGCCGCCCATCCCGCCGATCCGCTCGCCCGCCGCCCCGATCTCGCCGGCGCCCGCATCGCCGCCTGGCTCGGCCATTACGATTTCTTCGCCGCCAGCGCCGAGGATGAATTCCGCCAGCGCCTGATGACCCGCCTCCTCGCCGATACCCGCGCGCTGGCCCGGGATCTCCCGGCCGAGGACATGGGCGGCCGCGCCCTGACCGCGCTCAAGGGGCTGGTCGCGGCCGGGGTCGCGCTCCCCGAACCGCTCGGCTTTCTCGGCCGCGCGCTTCGCTTCCTGCCCGCCGAGATCGGCCGCCAGATGCTCGGCGATGGCTGCCATGTCGAGCGGAGCCCGGCGGCACAGCTCCGCGCGTTGCAGGATCTGACCGAAATCCGTGCCCTCCTCCAGGGCGCGCAGGTGCTGCCGCCGGCGGCGCTGGCGCCGGCGATCGAGCGGCTCGCGGTCGGGCTCCGCACGCTCCGCCACGGCGATGGCGGGCTCGCGCTGTTCAACGGCGCCGGCGAGGGCGACCCGGCGCTGATCGAACTCGTCCTCGCCCAGGCCGGACGCGGCGGGCGGCCGGTCGCGACCTTGTTCGAGGGCGGGTTTCACCGCTTGCAGGCCGGGCGCGGCCTGGTTCTCCTCGATGGCGGCAAGCCGGCGCCAGCGGGGATCGACCGCCGCGCCCATGCCGGCACCCTCGCCTTCGAATTCTCGGTCGGCCGCGAGCGCATGATCGTCAATTGCGGCGCCGCTCCCCCCGGCGGCGAATGGTTCGACGCCGCCCGCGCCAGCGCCGCCCATTCCACCCTGGTCATCGCCGATACCAGCTCCGCCGAGCTGAGCCCCGGTGGGCTCGGCCGGCGGCCGGAACGGGTCGAGGTCGAGCGTCAGGAAGCCTCCGGCGCGCATTGGCTGGCGGCGAGCCATGACGGCTGGTGGCGGATCTTCGGCGCGCTGCATCGCCGCCGCCTCTATCTCGCCGAAAGCGGCGAGGATCTGCGCGGCGAGGACGCGGTGGAAGCGGCCAGCCCGCAGCCTTTCGTCATTCGCTTCCATCTCCATCCGAGCGTCACCGCGAGCCTGCAACAGGATGGCGAGGGGGTGCTGATCCGCCTGCCCGGCGGCAGTTTCTGGCGGCTCCGCGCCGAGGGCGTGCGGATCGCGTTGGACGAAAGCGTCTATCTCGGCGGCGAGGCGCCGCGGCGCGCCGAGCAGGTGGTGCTGACCAGCGGGGTGGACGGGCCTCAGCTCGTCAAATGGGCGATCACCAAGGTCGGGTGAACGCCGCGTCGCCCGGCGCGCCGGTTTCCGGTTGCCAGATGGGGCGGGGTGTGCGAAACGCCTCGCCGACCCTGCCGGTGGGGTGGCACCTCCGCCGGCTATGCTCGCGTCGTGCGGGCCGAGGATCCATAGGGAGAACAGGATGCCGTTATACGAATGCGTGCTGATCGCGCGCAGCGAAGTCACGCAGCAACAGGTGGACGGCCTCGCCGATCAGGTCGTCGCCCAGCTCGAGAGCGATGGCGGCGCGGTCAAAAAGCGCGAATATTGGGGCCTGCGCAGCCTCTCCTATCGCATCAAGAAGAATCGCAAGGGCCATTACGTGCTGCTCGGCCTCGACGCGCCGCCGGCGGCGGTGGGCGAGATGGAGCGGCAATTGCGCCTCAACGAGGACGTGCTGCGCTTTCTCACCATCCGCATCGAGGCGATCGAGGACGCGCCCTCGGCTATTCTGTCGCGGCGCGGCGAGGAGCGTGACCGCGAGCGCGGCTTCCGTGGCCCGAAGCCGCCCGGGCGCTTCGATAGCGGCCGCCGGCGCGGCGGCTTCGACGACCGCGAGGAATACCGCGCCCGCGGCGATGGTGATCTGGTGGACGACAATTCCGGCCGTGGCGAGGAGTGAGAGCGATGTCCGAAAGCGCTGAAACCAACCCCGCCGCCCGCCGCACCGCCGTCGGCGCCCGCCGGCCCTTCCACCGCCGGCGCAAGGCCTGCCCGTTCTCCGGCCCCAACGCGCCGAAGATCGATTACAAGGATGTGCGCCTGCTCTCGCGCTTCCTCTCCGAGCGCGGCAAGATCGTGCCGAGCCGCATCACCGCGGTCTCCGGCAAGAAGCAGCGCGAGCTGGCCCGCGCCATCAAGCGCGCCCGCTTCCTCGCCTTGCTGCCCTACGTGCTGAGCTGAGGAGGCGAGGATGGCACATATCGAACTGGTCCTGTTGCAGCGGGTGGAAAAGCTCGGCCAGATGGGCGAGGTGGTGAAGGTGCGGCCAGGCTATGCCCGCAACTTCCTGCTGCCGCAGAAAAAGGCGCTCCGCGCGACCAAGGACAATCTCGCCCGCTTCGAGAGCCAGCGCCTGGAGCTGGAGGCGCAGAATCTGAAGCGCCGCGAAGAGGCCGAGCGCATCGCCGAGCGCGTCGCCGGGCTGCGGGTCATGGTGGTCCGCCAGGCCGGCGATTCGGGCAGCCTCTACGGCTCGGTCTCGGCGCGCGACATCGCCGATGCCTGCGGCGAGAGCGGGCTCTCCCTCCATCGCTCGCAGGTCGTGCTCGAACACCCGATCAAGACCATCGGCCTCAAGCCGGTGAAGGTCGCGCTGCATCCGGAAGTGTCGATCACGGTGACGGTGAACGTCGCGCGGAGCCCCGAGGAAGCGGAAAAGCAGCTTCGTGGCGAAGCGGTCGGCGCCGGTGCCCGCGCCCAGGGGGATGCCGAGGCGGATGCCGAGAGGGATGCCGAGAGGGATGCCGAGGCGGATCTGGCGGCCGAGGAAGACGGCGAAATGCCCGAGCCGGCGGCCTGAGCGAGCGGCGGGCGGCTTTCCGGGGGCATGGCGCCGCGCTGGCACCCGGACCGCTTCGCCGACCGGCTGCCCCATCTTCGCCGCCGCGCCCGGCTGATCACCGCGATCCGGGCGTTTTTCCACGCCCGCGGCTATTGCGAGGTCGAAACCCCCTACGCCGTGAAGGCGCCGGGCGAGGAGGTGCATCTGCGCGCCTTCGCGACCGAGCGCCTGCATCCCGATGGAAGGCGCGAGCCGCTTTTTCTCCACACCAGCCCGGAATTCGCCATGAAGCGCCTGCTGGTGGCCGGCGCCGGGCCGATTTTCCAGATTACCCGGGTGTGGCGGAACGGTGAGGGCGGGAAGCTGCACGCCGCCGAATTCTCCCTTCTCGAATGGTACCGCCCCGGCGCCTCGCTCGACGGGTTGATCGCCGAGACGCATGATCTGCTGCGCGCCGTGCTGCCACCCGTCGTGCAGTGCCGGGGCGTGACGACGGATCTCGCCGATTACGAGCGGATCACCGTCGCCGAAGCCTTCGCCCGCGATGTCGGCGCCGATGTGCTCGCCTGCGGGGAGGATGCCGCGGCGCTGGCGGCGGCCGCGGGTGAGCGGCTGCGGGACGGAGAGTCCTGGGAGGATTTGTTTTTCCGCCTGCTGCTCGGCCGGATCGAGCCCCATCTCGGCCGGGCGCGGCCGAGTTTTCTCACCCATTGGCCGGCGGCGCAGGCGGCGCTGGCCCGCCGCGACCCGGCCGACCCCCGGGTGGCCGAGCGCTTCGAGGTTTTCGTCTGTGGCATCGAACTCGCCAATGCCTTTGTCGAACTCACCGACGCGGCCGAACAGCGCGAGATCGGCCTCGCCGACCGCGCCCGCCGCGCGGCGCTTTACGGCGGTACAGGCGCGGACTGGCCGCTCGACGAGGATTTTCTCGCCGCCCTCGCCCATGGCATGCCGCCAGCGGCCGGCATCGCCCTCGGCCTCGATCGCCTGGCGATGATCGCCACCGGCGCGAGCGACATCAACGACGTGCTCTGGCTATGACGGCGACGGTGCCACCGGCACCGCCCAACGGAGAGAATCGTTCTTTTTTTTCAATTCAAAGGCTGCTGCGTGACCGGCGGCGGCACGGCGGTGGAGGAGGGGCTGGTATCCTGTAGCCAGTCATGGAGCGATTTCCGCACCTGATACTCGAATTCGACGTTCATGTTGTCCATCATCGCCTTGGTCATGTCATAGAGCGTCTGGCGCAACGCCGCGTCGCCCCCCTCCTCCGGCACCGCGACGTTGCGCGCCACCGCGGCATCGGTGAAGCCGCTCGGCTGGTTGCCGCTGCCGGTGATGGTGAGCTGCACCGCGAGATGGCCATAGAGCCAGGGCCCCTCGCGGCGGATGCTGGCATCCTCGATCTTGAACACCGCTCGCCCGCTGCCGCCGCTGGCGATCAGCCGGTCATGCGCCATCTGCTTGAGCGCGTCCTCGGGCGATTCGGGCGAGAGGCGGGCGACGTCGGACGGATCCTCCGGCACCCAGCTATCGTCGATCTCGACACTGGCGACGTTGAGATGAAGCTGCGTCAGGTAGTTATAGCGCAGCAAGGGGTAGCTCGGGCCCGGCGCCTCATGGGCGCAGGCGGCGAGCAGCGAGAGCGGGACCAGAACCAGAGCGAGGCGAAGCGCGGAGCGCGGGGAAAATGGCATGGGGCGGGGTCATCCTGCCGTCAGAACGAGGAGCGGAAACGAAGCCCGGGGAGCGGACGGGCAGGGCTGAGCCGGGCGAGAGAAAATGGCCGAGCCGGGCGGGCTCGGTCAAGCCTCTCCGCCGCCCAAGGCGGCGCGCGGGAAGCGGAAATCGATGGCACAGAATTCACAGGTCATGACGATATCGCCGTCGACCACCATGTCGTCGAGATCGCGCGGCGGAAACCCTTCCAGAATGGCGGCGAGACGGGCGCGCGAGCAGCGGCAGCCGAAGGCGAGCGGGCGGGGCTGGCCGAAGGCGATGCCGACGCTGTGGAACAGGCGATGGAGCAGGGGCTCGGGGGCGAGAAGATCG
>JAKCCP010000193.1 GCA_021841985.1 Pseudomonadota bacterium
AGACATGCCAGTGCATCGACATCAGATGGCGCTGCACCAGATCGGGCTGCTTCGGCGGGTGCATGCGGATCGCGACATCGGCCTCGCGCATCGCGAGATCGAGGTCGGTATCGTCGAGCAGGAGGCTCACCGTGACATCCGGATAGGCTTCGAGAAAACTCTGTAGCCGGGGCGCGAGCCAGGAGGAACCGAAGCTCACGGTGGTGGTGATTTTGAGCCGCCCGGCCGGTTTTTCCTTGCTCTCGGTGAGCAGGGCCTCGGTCATCGCGAGCTTGGCGAACACCTCGCGCACGGTGCGGTTGAGGCTTTCCCCCTGCTCGGTGAGGATCAGGCCGCGGGCATGGCGGTGGAACAGCGGCACTTGCAGCGCTTCCTCCAGCGCCGAGATCTGCCGTGAAACCGCCGATTGGCTGAGATTGAGCGTGTCCCCCGCATGGGTGAAACTGCCGGCCTCCGCGACGGCGTGAAACACCCGCAATTTATCCCAATCCATGGTCAAAATCCCTCCGCCGCCGGGGCCGTGCCGGAGGCTTTGCAAAATGCCGCCGCCGCCCTCGCCGCCGATCCCGCGCCGGCTCGCGCGGTCGGGTATTCCTTCTCGCATGCCGTCTCGCGTGCGTTCCATCGTCAGGCGGCGGCCTGGCTGTGAGCGCCAAGACGCGCGGCGAGGAATTTTTCCACCTCCAGCGCCGCCATGCAGCCTGTCCCGGCGGCGGTGACGGCCTGGCGGAACACCTTGTCCTGCACGTCGCCGGCGGCGAACACGCCGGCGCGCGAGGTGCGGGTGCTGCCGGGCGTGGTGGTGATATACCCCTCCGCGTCCATCGCGATCTGGCCCTTGAAGAGCGCGGTGTTCGGCGTGTGACCGATGGCGACGAAGACCCCGTCGGTCGCAAGCTCCGAGACCGCCCCGGTCACGGTATCGCGGAGCCGCACACCCGCGACCGTCGCTGGCTGGCCGGCGCCGAGAATCTCCTCGACGACGCTGTTCCACACCAGCCGCACCTTGGGGTGGGCGAAAAGCCGCTCCTGGAGGATGCGCTCGGCGCGGAGCTGGTCGCGGCGATGGATCAGGGTGACGCTGTGCGCGTGATGGGTCAGGTACAGCGCCTCCTCGACGGCGGTATTGCCGCCGCCGACGACGACCACGCTTTTGCCGCGAAAAAAGAACCCGTCGCAGGTCGCGCAGGCCGAAACCCCGGCGCCGGCGAGTTTTTTCTCGGACGCGAGACCGAGCCAGCGCGCCTCGGCCCCGGTCGCGATGATCATCGCTTCGGCGCGATACTGCGCCCCGCCATCGCCGCGGGCCGAAAACGGGAAGACGGCGAAATCGACCGCGGTGACGATGTCGTCGACCAGCCGGGCGCCCATTTTTTCCGCCTGCGCCGCCATCTGTTCCATCAGCCACGGCCCCTGGATGGTTTCGGCGAAGCCGGGATAATTCTCGACATCGGTGGTGATGGTGAGCTGCCCGCCGGGTTGCAGGCCGCGCACCAGAACCGGGGCGAGCCCGGCGCGGGCGGCATAGATCGCCGCGGTATAGCCGGCCGGCCCGGCGCCGATGATCAACACCGAGCTGGCGATGGGGGCGGAAACGGGGTCGTTCATCCGGTCATGTGCCTATTTTTGTCGCGTGTCGACAATATCGAGCCGCATGGGTCGGAAGCAAGCGGTCATACGCCCTTCGGTTGATGTTTCCCCTTGCCCTTCGCCGCCAACGTAATATTCTTTCGCCACTCCCGAGAACCAGGAACGCCCGCGGGCGTTCGGATGGAAGCCGCCCCATGGAAACGTCATGAAAACATCATGAAAACGCCGCCCTTTGACGCGACACATCCCGAACCGCCGGGGATCGATGCCATCGACCGCCGCATTCTGGCCGAATTGCAGGCCGACGGGCGGATCACCAATGTCGATCTGGCGAGCCGGACCGGGCTTTCGCCGCCGCCCTGTCTCCGCCGCGTGCGCCGGCTGGAGGAGGCCGGGTTCATCCGCGGCTATCACGCCGATATCGATCCCGAGCGGCTCGGCTGGCAGATCATGTTTTTCGCGATCGTCGGCCTCGACAGCCAGAAAGAAGCGGTGCTGACCGAGTTCGAGGCGATCGTCGGGGCCTGGCCGGAGGTGCGCGAATGCCACATGATCCGGGGCGGCGTGGATTTCCTGCTGCGACTCGTGGCGCGCGATGCGGCGCATGAGAATCAACTGACCGAGCGTCTCACCGGCCTCGAACGCGTGAGCCGCGTCCAAACCCTGCAAACCATCCGCACCAGCCGCGCCCTGACCGGCGTTCCCCTCTGACCCCGGCTGTTTCCGGCATGTCCTCGCCCGCCCCGACCCTGCCCGCGCGGCTCAGCGTCGTCATCCCGTGCTATAACGAGCGCGCCAATGTCGCCCCGTTGGTCGCGCGGCTGGAGGCGGCGCTGAGGGGGGTGGCCTGGGAGGCGGTGTTCGTCGATGACAACAGCCCGGACGGCACCGCCGCCATGGCGCGGGAGATCGCGGCGCATGACCCGCGCATCCGCTGTCTCCGCCGCGTCGGCCGGCGGGGCCTGTCGTCTGCGGTGATCGAGGGGGCGCTGTCCTCCTCGGCCGAGTTCGTCGCGGTGATCGACGGCGACATGCAGCACGACGAAACCCGCCTCAAGCCGATGCTCGCGCGCCTTGCCGCCGGCGAGGGCGATATC
>JAKCCP010000338.1 GCA_021841985.1 Pseudomonadota bacterium
GATGAAGCCGAATAGGCGCTTGCCCTGCTCGCTGGTGAAAAGATCGGCCATGAACGACCAGAACACCGTCACGGCAAAAAGATTGAACACGCTGACCCAGACGAAAAACACCCGCGCCACCATGACGGGGGCGATGGCTTGCGACAGCAGCAGCCAGAACACCACGAGGTTGGCGGCAAAAAAGTGATAAACGATCGGGATGAAGCGCCGGCGTGGCAATTTCGCCACCAGCGCGCCATAGAACGGCTGCGCCAACAGCAGTGCAACGAAGGTCGCGGTGAACATCCAGGGCAGCGCCTTGACGCCACCGGCGATACCGCGCTGGTCGCGGAGCGGGCGCAGCACGTAGTAACCGGCGAGCAGCGCGAAGAAATAGAGAAAGGACCACAGCGCCGCGGATCGCTCTTCCCGGGTCGCGGGAAGCAGCCGCGCGAGCCAGTGTTGGGAAAAAATCACGGCGCGAGCGAGAGTTTCTGCTTGAGTTCGGGGGCGCTCACCGCCTGACCATAGCCCGGCGCGCCGCGCTGGAAGCGCCGCGCGTCGGCGAGCTTGCCGACCACCACGGGATCGAAACCAGCATCGCGCACCAGGTGCGCGGCAACCGCGACCGCCTCGGCGTCATCGCCGGCGATGGGGATGGCAAGCCGCGGTGGCGGCCGGTTCGCCTCCTGCGCCAGGATCTTGTAGTTCAGCGTGTTGAACGCGCGCACCAGGCGCGCGCCAGGCAGATATTTTTGCGAGGTGAGGCCGATCCCCAAGGTTTCCGCCTCGGCGACGATCGCGCCGTCACGCGGGGCGATGGCGTTGCCGGCATCGAGCACGATCTTGCCCTTGAGCGCGGCGCCATAGTCATGCCCGATCTCCGGCATCGCGCCATAGGGCACGGCGAGGAAGACGACCTCGCCGAAAGCGATCGCCTCGGCGACGCTGCCGGCATGGGCGCGCGCGCCGAGGCTGGCGACCAGCATGGTAAGTTCGGCCGGATTGCGCGAGGCGAACATCACGTCGTGCCCAGATTTGACCCAGAGTCCGCCGACCGTGCCGCCGATATGGCCGGCGCCGATCACCCCGATGGGCTGCGGGGCGCCCTTTTCCGTCTCGGCGCCCGCCCCCCGGGGGGCGAGCAGGGAGGCAAGGCCGAGGATTCCCGCCCCACGGAGGAAATGACGCCGGGAAGATTCGCCAGTCTCGCGGAACCCCATCGCACGCCTCGCCTCAAGCTATTGCAGGAACCCGGAGGTTAGGCACGATCGCGCGTCGCCGCAACGCCCGCCCGGCCGAGGTTTTGATTTTCGGAGCGCCCCTGGGATGGTATGAGCACGCTCGATCGGGAACGATGGTACAAAGGGGGACAGGGCATGGCCGACGTTGGGGTCGCCGCGCGCCGCAAGAGCCGCGTCAACTGGCTGCGGCCGCTCATCTTCACCCTCATCCTGGTCGGACTGGTCGCGGTCGCCGCCGGCGAGGACTGGAAATTCGACACTGCCGCGCTCGCCGTTTGCGGCCTCGGCTTCGGGTTTTTCTATGTGGCGTTCTCCGGCGGGACGCATGGCGGGACGCATTTCGGCATGACGCTGGCGAATTTCCTCGCGGTCTATGCCTGCGCTTTTTTCTTCTTCCGTGAATCCAATTTCGCCGCCGCCCCTCACCCCGCCTCGCTCATCGCCCTCGGCCTGCCGGTCGTGGCCTTCCTCGTCACCTGCTTCATCCGCCGCCGCCAGGTGGGCGCGATGATCCACGCCCGGCGCCAGCGCCAACTGACCAATTTGCCGAGCCTGCGGCGCTGGCTGCCGGGGGTGTCGATCGTCGGGGCCGCGTCCTTCGCGGTGCCGCGCCTGCATCTCGACGCCGCCACGCAAGGCCTGGTGCTGCTCGCCGCCATGGTGATCATTTCCGGCTTCATCGTCCGCGCGGTGCGCGATATCGTGCTGCTGCTGATCGATGTCACGCTGATTTTCGAGGGCGTCGCCGGGCGGCTCGACCGGCTGCTGATCCCGATGACGGCGTTTCTCACGCTCTATTCGCTGCTCGTCGTGGTCTTTGCCTGCCTCTACCGGCTCGCCGAGATGTCGGCCGAGACGCCGCAATTCCTCACCACCTCCGCCGATCACTATCTCTCGTTCGGCGAGGCGCTCTATTTCAGCGTCATCACACTGAGCACCGTGGGCTATGGCGACATCGTGCCCGATGGGCAATTGGTGCGGCTGCTCGCCAGCGCCGAGGTGATCATCGGCCTCTTGCTGCTGCTCTTCGGCTTCGGCGAGATCGCCCGTCTCGGCGACGAGGAGAGCGGCCCGCCGAAGGCGCCGAAACTGCCGGATTGAGCCGGGTCATTTGCCGTGCCGGTTCCATGACACCCGCCCGCGTTGCGCCGGCAGGAAGGGGGCGGCATGCTGGGGCGAGGAGTACGCGCATCATGGTATCTCGCCCCGCCCCGCCGCCCGCCGCCGATCTCTCGGAGGCGATCGGCAACACCCCGCTGATCCGCCTCCGGCGCGCCTCCGAGGCGACCGGCTGCACCATCCTCGGCAAGGCGGAGGTCATGAAACCAGGTGGCTAGGTCAAGGACCGCGCGGCGCTGGCGATCATCACGGACGCTGAGCGGCGGGGCACGCTCAAACCCGGCGGCGTCATCGTCGAGGGCACGGCGGGCAATACCGGTATCGGCATCGCCCTCGTCGGCCA
>JAKCCP010000005.1 GCA_021841985.1 Pseudomonadota bacterium
CGCCGCCAAAGCCAGCGCCGCTCCCGGCGCGCCGCGGACGGCCCCGCCGTGGTGCCACGCGGCCGGGATTTTCCTGAATTACTGCGTTAGATCAACAAGTTCGCGATTCGAGGTGTCGAACTTCAGCAAAGGCGGAGCCCTTGGAACCCTTCCCGGGATGCGGGTCTGGGGGCGCTGCCCAGCGGGCCCAGGGCAGCGCCCTGGTCTTGTTTTGATGCGATAGTTTCTCCACGAGCCCTTACGTTGGCAATGCCGTCGGTGTGCCGCTACATGCCGCTGGCGCTGCCCGTGCCGCCGGTGCCGGCGCCGAGAAAGGCACTTGGCGTGGTGCGGCTCGCGCCACCTGTCGCCGTGCCGTGCATCGTCGCCCCGGAGTAACCCGAGTCGCCGCCAGGGCCGCTTACCATGCCGCCGACATGGCCATATTGCGCGGCCTTATTGCCGATCATGCCGGTGGAGCCGACGCCAGTGTAGCTCGGCACGCCGGTCATGTGCGTGAAGGGCGAGGTCATGCCGATGCCGCCGCCATTGGCGACCCCATGCATGCTCGGTGTCCCCGAGCGCGCCAGGGCGGCGCCAGGGGCCATGAGGAGCGCGATCGCGACGAATGAACCGATTCTGAGCATTTGTCTCTCCTTGCGCGGAAGGAAGCGCCTCGCGCCACGACCGTCAAATCGCATTCCCGTTACTGCTTCGGCGGGTCAGCCTGCTTGCAGCCTTTCGGCGGGTGAAAATCCTTGCTGCCAGCCCATTGTCCGGCGGGATAGCAGGGCCAGTTCTTGCGGCCAAATTTATCCACCTTCATTGTGCTGCCGCCCATGCCGCCCAAGGCGGGCCCGCCCTGATCGCCGGTATCGGTCGAGCCGAAGGGGATCTGCGTGTCGCCGCGTTCGCCGGGCGCGAGGCCGCCGCCAAACTGCGCGAAAGCCGGGACGCTTGCTCCCGCGAGCAGGGCGGCGGCGAGCAGATAAACGCGTGGCACGGTTTTGGTTCCTCGTCGATGGCGAACGTGGGATCAAGCAACACTCTCGCGTCCGCTCAGTTTATTTGCACCCCGCGGGGGCGTGGAAATCGGCGCTGCCCGCCCATTGCCCGGCCGGGTAGCAGGGCCAGTTCTTCTTGCCGTAATTGCTGACGCTCATCGTGCTGCCGCCCATGCCGCCCAGGCCGGGCCCGCCCTGAACTGAGGTATCGGTCGAGCCATAGGGGATCTGCGTGTCCCCGAACCCCGCGCCTGGCTGCAAGCTGCCGCCACGGTTGGCGACCCCGACAGCTGTGCTACTGCTCGCGGTTCCCGTGTGCGAGCCGCCATTGCCTGCGGCACTCGCAGAGCCCGCCGCGCCCGCCGATGCGCCTGCCGCACCCGCACCTCCGGCGGCGCCAACGCCGGCCGCGGCACTCCCGGTTCCTGACCCACCGTGCCCGCCATGGCCACCACCGCCATGCCCGGCCATCGCGGGGGTTCCGCACAGTGCCAGGGCGGCGATTGAGGAAAACAGCAATCCGCGCATTTTCACGACTCCCTTTTTTTCAGGGGCCTGCCGATCGGGCGGGAAAACACTGCTTGCCAAGCGATCCGCCGTGACCGAGGCCCGGCTTTTATCGTAACCACCCATGCACATGGGGTGGCCGCCGCCGTCCGCCACCCCAGGGAGCCCAGGCAAAATCATTTTTCAGTGATGTGGGATCATGCCGGGGAAAACATATTGCTGCACCAGCAACAAAATACCGACGAGCAGGGTGAAAACGACGCTGTGGAGAAAGGTCCGCGCCAAAACCACTCCTTCCCGGCCTTTCAGCGCGGTGGTCGAGACGCCGATCGCGATGTTCTGCGGCGAGATCATCTTGCCCATGACGCCGCCCGAGGAATTGGTCGCGGCGATCAGCACCGGATCGAGGTGGAGCTGGTTCGCCGCCACCACCTGGAGATTGCCGAACAAAGCATTGCTCGCGGCATCGGTGCCGGAGAGAAACACCCCGATCCAGCCGAGGAATGGCGAGACCAGCGGGAACAAGAGGCCAAGAGAGGCGACGCCGAGGCCGAGCGTATAGGTCATGCCGGAATAATTCATTAGATAGGCGAGGCCGACGATGAGGATCACGGTCAGCATCGCGATCCGGATCTGGCGCCAGGTATCGCCGATCGCCTGGGTAAACCGCCCCGGCCCCACCCCCATCAGCGCTGCGGCGATCACCGCCGAGAGCAGGATGGCGGTGCCGGTGCCGAGCGGCTGGAAATCCCAGATCGCAGCATAAGGCGTTTTATAGAGGGTGATGAACACCGCGTTGTGCAGCCCCGGCCAGGCGATTTTCATATCGCCGATCAGGAACACCTTGAGGATGGTCCAGACGATGACGACCACCGAGACCAGAACCCAGGGCAGCCAGGCCGACCACGGGCTCAGCGTCGCGTGGCGGGCACCGTCGCGGATGGCGCTGGCGATGGCGTAGTCGGGATCATGCGCCGGGCGCCAGATCTTGAGGAAGGCGACGGTGACGATGAGCGAGACCAGCGAGGAGAGCACGTCGGTCAGGGCGTAGTTGACGAAATTCGAGACCACGAACTGGGTGAGCGCGAAGCTCGCCCCGGCGACCAGCAGCATCGGCCAGACCGCGGCGAGCGAGCGCCGCCCGCCATAGAGTGCCATCACGTAGAACGGTAGGATGAAAGCGAAGACCGGCAA
>JAKCCP010000027.1 GCA_021841985.1 Pseudomonadota bacterium
TTCCTCGAATTCACCGCCTCCCTGTTCACGCCGGCGGGGGCAGCGACCTGGTGCGGCGGTGATTGCGGGCCGCTTCTCCTGCGCGCGCTCGATGGCGCGACCGGCGATCTTGCCCGCGCGTTCGGGTCGGACCCCAGAACCTGGCGCTGGGGGGCGGCGCATCAGGCGGTCTTCGCCCATCCGCTGCTCTCGCAAATTCCGGTGATCAGGCGGCTCGCGACGTTGCGCATCGCCGATGGCGGTGATGACGCGACCATCGACCGCGCGGCGATGGCGCCGGAGAGTCTCGACGCCGTCCACGGCCCTTCCTTTCGCGGTGTCTATGACCTCGCCAACCCGGAAAACAGCCGCTTCATGATCGCGCCCGGCCAGTCCGGCAATCTCTTGAGCCGCCACGCCGCCGATCTGCTCGCGCCCTGGCGCGACGGCGCCACCCTCACCATCCCCGCGACCCCGGAGACCGTCGCCGCGCGCATCACCCTCGCGCCGTGACTGATCCCGGCGATGGCGTGAGAGCTTATGGCGCGACCGGCAGCCAGGGCTGGACGCTCGGCGCCTGCGGCGGCACGCCTTTCTCGATCAGGCAGTTTTCCAGCGCCTGATTGCGGTCATAGGCGGCGCCGAGGCCGGCGCCGGAGACGCCCATCAAGCCATAGGTCGCGTTCGGCGCGTCACGGGTGCTGTTGGCATACATGTCCTGTTTGTAAAGGGCATCGGGATTTTGCTGCATATAGGCTTTGTCGACCTGCTTGCGGCATTCGGCGATCGCCGCCTGTTCGGCGGGGCTTTGCCGGTGGGTGGCGCAGGCGCCGAGCGCGAGAAAGAGAAGGATCGGCGCCGAAACACGCAGCGACGTGATCATGATGCGAAAATCTCCGGTGGAAACGCAACCGCCAATCCCCCGAAGATGGACCTTGGCGCGTCGTTGCGCCAGCCTGACGATGCGGCGTAACAAGGAACGCGGCATGATACCGGCCGCGGAAGGAGAGCCCTGCATGTCCGATCCCGCCGATTTCACCGCCAAGGAAGCCGCGCGGCGCCTCCGCGCGGGAAGCCTCAAGCCCGAGGCGCTCCGCGAAGCCTGCGTCGCCCGCGCGGCGCAACACGAGGCGCGTCTCCATATCTACGCCCATTTCGCTCCCGAAGCGGTGTCGCGGCCACCGATGCCGGGGCCGCTCCATGGCCTGCCGCTCGGGATCAAGGATGTGTTCGACACCGCCGACATGCCGAGCGCCTATGGCTCGCCGATCTGGCACGGCCATCGCCCGCGCGCCGATGCCGCCGCCGTCGCCTGGGCGCGGGCGAGTGGTGCTGTGGTGATCGGCAAGACGGTGACGACCGAATTCGCCTATCGCCATCCCGGCCCCACCGCCAACCCGCATGATCCCGCGCGCACCCCCGGCGGCTCCAGCAGCGGCTCGGCGGCCGGGGTCGCCGCCGGCTATTTCCCCTTCGCGCTCGGGACACAAACCGCCGGCAGCGTCATCCGCCCCGCCGCCTATTGCGGCGTCGTCGGCTTCAAGCCGAGCTTCGGCACCATCAACCGCGCCGGGCTCAAGCCGCTCGCCGAGAGCCTCGACACGATCGGCGTCTTTGCCCGCAGCGTCGCCGATTGCGCGCTGCTCGCGGGGACGCTCGGCGCGCGCGCTTTGGGCGATCCCGACCGCAAGCCGGAGCGGGCGCCGCGCATCGGCCTCTGTCGCTCGCCGTCCTGGCCGCAGGCGGCGCCGGAGACCGTCGCCCTCCTCGCTGAGGCCGCGACCCGGCTTGGCCGCGCCGGCGCGCATGTCGAGGAGCGCGAATTGCCGGCCGATTTCGGGGCACTGGCCGAGGCGCATCCGCTGGTGATGAACGCCGAGGCGGCGCGGGCGCTGGCCTGGGAGTTGTTCACCCATCCCGCCAAGCTCAGCCGGGCGCTGACCGAGCGGCTCACCGCCGGCATGGCCTCGGCCCCCGAGAATTTGTTCACCGCGCGCGCGACGCTGCGGCAATGCCGCGCCGCCTTCCCCGCCGCGATCGAGGGCCTCGACATTCTCCTCACCCCCGCCGCCCCCGGCGAGGCGCCGCTCGGCCTCGATTTCACCGGCGACCCGGCGTTCAATTATCTCTGGACCAGCCTCCATCTCCCGTGCGTGACCGTTCCCGCCGGCAAGGGGCCGAACGGCATGCCGCTCGGGGTGCAGATCGTCGGCCGCTTCGATGACGATTCCGCGACCTTGGCCTGGGCGGAGTGGGTCAGGCAGGCGATGGGGTGAGACCGGCCGGCGCCAACGGTTCGGGCGATCGCGGCTGATCGACGCGCGACTTTACGCGGCGCGCGCGGCGTCGGAAGCGTGGGCGGTGAGTTGCGCGAGATCGGCGGCGAGGGCGGCGATGGCCGGCGCCCAGTCGCCCGGGCTCGGCTGGCGGTAGAGGCGAAGGGTCGGATACCACGGGCTGTCCTGCCGTTCACGCAGCCAGCGCCAGCAGCCATCGAAGCGGGACAGCATCCAGACCGGCTTTCCCAGCGCCCCGGCGAGATGGGCGACGGCGGTATCGACCGAGATCACGAGGTCGAGCCCGGCGATGATGGCGGCGGTCTCGGCGAAATCTTTCACCTCCGCCATGGGATCGCTGATCGTGAAGGGCGGGTTGGCAAGCTCTTCCGCCGGCGCCCCCTTCTGGAGGCTGACGAAGGCG
>JAKCCP010000355.1 GCA_021841985.1 Pseudomonadota bacterium
TCGCCTGGTGGACTACGGCTTTGACCGTACTCATCGCCACGATCTCGGCATCGAGCCTTCCCGCCGCCTGCGCCGCGGCGATGCGCTGCTGGCTCTGCAGCGCGTATTCGTCCTGCGCCTCGCGCGAGATTTTGTAGCGGGCGGCCACGATATCGGCGGTCTCGATCATCGGCAGATAGATTTCCGGCTTGTGCGCCTCGAGCCATTCGCTGCGCGCGTGGTAGCGATTGGCGTGATCCTGCACCAGGCTGATCGATTCGAGTCCGCCGGCGACCGCCACGGGCACGCCATCTAGGATCACCCGCTGCGCGGCGATGGCGATCGCCTGAAGGCCCGACGAGCAGAAGCGATTGACCGTCATCGCCGAGGTGCTGACCGGCAAGCCAGCGCGCAACGCCGCCTGGCGGGCGATGTTGCCGCCGGTCGCCCCTTCCGGCTGGGCGCAACCGAGCACCACCTCCTCGACCTCGGCGGGATCGATCCCGGCGCGGCTGACGGCATGGCGGATGACATGGCCGCCGAGATCGGCGCCATGGGTGAGATTGAAGGCGCCGCGCCCGGCTTTGCCGATGGGCGTACGAGCGGTGGCGACGATAACGGCTTCGACCATGGGTATTTTCGCTCCTCTCACTCAGCGCGACGCGGTGGCGTCGGCTGGTCGCTTGTTGGTTTCCTGCTCGATCAAGTCACGTTTGGAAAGCTTGCCGACCGGGGTGCGCGGTAGGGCGTCGCGAAATTCGAGCGCCGTCGGCAGTTCGTGGCGCCCGAGCTTGTCGGCGAGAAACGTGCGCAATTCCTCGAGCGCGAAAGGCGCCGCGCCTTCGCGCAAGGTGATGAAGGCTTTTGCCGCCTGGCCGCGATAGGCATCGGGCATGCCGATCACGATCACCTCGGCAACCGAGGGATGCTCATAGATCGCGTTTTCGATCATCGTCGGATAGACGTTGAAACCGCCGGAGATGATCATGTCCTTCTTGCGGTCGACGAGATAGAATTGCCCCGTCTCGTCCATGTAGCCGATATCGCCGGTGAGGAACCAGCCATCGGCGAAGGCGCTTTGGGTTTCTTCTGGGCGTTTCCAATAGGATTTGGTGACGTTCGGCCCCTTGATGCGGATCTCGCCGTGCTCGCCGGGGGCAAGGACACGGTGAGGGTCGTCGAGAGCGGCGATATCCATCTCGATCCCGGGCAGCGGCACGCCGATCAGCCCGGCGCGATAGGCCTGGCCGGGCAGCAGCGAGGTGCCGGCGGGCGAGGTTTCCGTCATCCCCCAGCCGCCGCCGAGACGATGGCCGGTGAGCTGCTCCAGCCGCTCGGCGACGTCTTGCGGCAGCGGCGCGCCGCCGGAGCCGATCGAACGTAGCGACGATAGATCGCATTGTCCGAGATTGGGGTGATTGGCGAGCGCAATCCACATTGTCGGCACGCCAGGAAAATTGGTCGCGCGCTTCTCGCTGATGTCACGGAGCGTGGTCTCGACATCAAAGCGTGGCCGCAAGAGCTGCTCGACGCCATTCCTGATGCCGAGCAAAAGCACGTTGGTCAGCGCATAGATATGAAAATAGGGGAGCACGCCGATGATCTTGTCGTCCGGTTGTGACCCTCGCCCGGTGCCGGCAAGCCAGGCGTTATAGATCGCGACCGCGCCGGTAAGATTGCCATGGGTCAGCATCGCCGCCCGCGGCAACCCCGTGGTGCCGCCGGTATATTGCAGAACCGCGACGTCATCTGGCGTGAGACGCGGCCATGACGGCGGTGCCGGCGCCGCGCCGAGGCTTGCGAAATCGATTGCGCCCGCCGGCAGGGGCGAAAGCGCGGCCGGCAGCTTCCCCCAGGCATCGGCGGCGCCGACCACGAGATGTTTGGCGATCCCCTCCCGCAGCAGCGTTTCGGCCGGCCCCATGAGGCCCGCGAGATTGGCGGTGATCAGGATGCGGGCTTCGCTATCCTCCATCTTGCGCCGGAGCGCGCGCGGCGGATCGAGTGGCGAGAGATGGACGACACGGGCGCCGGTGCGCAGCACCGCGAAAAAGGCGATCGGATGATAGGGGAGATTGCCGAGATAGAGCGCGACCGAGCAGCCCGGCCCGGCGCCGAGGCGCGCGAGCCCGCCCGCCGCGCGCGCGACGGCGTCCGCGAATTCCACGAAACTCATGCGCCGATCGTTGAATTCGAACGCCGGCCGGTCGCCATAAGCGGCGACCGCTTCATCGAGCATGTCGGTCAGCGTGCCGGTGGCGATCTCCGTCCTCCAGTCGAGACCGGGAGGGTAGATCACTTCCCACGGATGCCGACGTTGTCCGCTCATCGCCGTCTACCCTCCCTTCTCAGCCCGCCCTTCCCAGCGCGCCGCTCACGTCGCGATCGTCTGTACCGGCAGGCTTGCGAAACCGCGGTTCTCGGCTACGAGTTTTTCGAGCAGAGCGGCGGGCTTGAGCATCGCCTCGCCGGTCGCCTGGGCGTAGTGGGCGAGGCGATCGCGGATCGCGGCGAGCCCGATCTGGTCGGCATAAAACATTGGCCCGCCGCGTCCAACCGGCCAGCCATAGCCATAGACCCAGATGACATCGATATCGCTGGCGCGCATCGCCATCCGCTCCTCGAGGATGCGCGCACCCTCGTTAATCATTGGATAGATCATGCGTTCGGTGATCTCCTCGGCGCCGATCGTGCGGCG
>JAKCCP010000313.1 GCA_021841985.1 Pseudomonadota bacterium
GGCGCAGGTCAGCGCGACCATGCGCGCTACGGTCTCGGCCGCGATCGGCGGCTTGCCGGGCTTGCGTGTCTTGTCGCGCAGCAACCCGTACACGCCCTTTTCGGCAACGCGTTGCTGCCAGCGCCAGACCATCGGGCGGCTGATGCCGAGTTGCAGCGCAGTTTGCTGCACCGGTCCACCACCAACCGAAGCAAGCACGACCCGCGCCCGCTCGATATGTTTCCGTTGGCGGTTGCGGTCCGACGTGATCGCCTCCAACCGCTGCCTGTCCCGCCCGCTCACCAGCACCCATACTGTCTGTGCCATCCAGCCAGATTCGCACGTCGGTCGGCCAATGTGAATCAGTAGAATGCATCAGAGCAATAGCCCTGGTAGGTGTCTGCATCGCCAGATAGGCGTGCTTCAATCCTGCGAACTCTTCAGATAGGCGAGAACATCCTTGAACTGGTCTTCGGTCAAGACCCCAGACCAGTTCGGCATGCCTTTGTCCGGCCGCCCGTGATGCACCGTGGTCATAAAAACCTGATCCATATTATCGCCATAGCGCTGCTGGAGAAGGTGAAGATTCTGCCGCGTCGCCGGCGCGCGCGCATCGACGCCATGGCAATGCGCGCAATAGGCGTTGATGATCTCGCGGCCGCTTCCGGAATTGCCGGGCTGATTGTCCGCGACGAGCCGATAGCGGAGTACAGCCATCGAAAGCCTGATCGGCGCGCCGCGCGGAAAGCCATATTTGTCGAGCAAGGTGCTTTCCAGTTTTTTCTCACGGACGAGCGCCTGATCGACCTCGTCACGGAGATCGCCATGGCGCGCATCGAAGCCAATCGCCGCCTCGAACTCCATGCCAGGCCCGGCGAGGGGAACAACGGCGAAACGCCCATGGTAGCGGCTCTGGTTCAAGAATCCCGCGCTCGGCCCCCAGATCATCGCCACGTCCACCTTACCCTCCGCCAGCGCCACCATGGCGCCATCCGAATCCATCTCCGTAACCACGCTAACGCCGCCGCGTTCGGCGAGCCAGCTCTGCGGGGGCGACGAAAACAGCACTGCGACCTTGTGGCCATCGAGATCGTCAAGCCGCCTGATCTCGTGTCCAGGTTCGGTAACGAGCGCATAGTTTTCGCGCAGGATCGGCTGCGAGAAAATCACCTGCGGCCCCGCCGCGCCGGGCATCTGCGGCAGCGCGAAGAAGGCATCGCATTTGCCGGAAAGCAGTTCCTCGCCGACGGCATGCCGAGCAAAGCGCATCACATACCACACCGGCTCGAAAGGACGCCCAAGATCGGCCGCGATCGCCTTGGCTAGTTCGACATAATAGCCGCGATCCTGCCCACCCGCGGCATCGGCGCGCGCGCTGAAAGGCAGATTATCGGGATCAAGGCAGGCGCGAAACGCTGGTGTCTCGTCCCCTGCCCAGGCCGGCGCGATAAAAGACAGGACGCACAACACCCCAAAAACCGCGACGGCAAACGCCGGAAAGCGCGTGCGTTGCCAGATGCGCGAGAGGAAACCGCTCACCATGAGAAAAACTCCAAAGCGCGCATGACAGGAGAAGGGCCGGCGAAGGCCCTCCCCGCGTCGAGATCAGAGCGAGAAGACAAACAAGGCCCCACCTTCAGGCGTCATCTGCAACATCTTCTTGCCGACATCACCCAGGAAGGCCGGGATAGAGGCGGTGCGACCGACGACGATGGCGATATATTGCTTGCCATCGACACTGAAAGACATCGGCCCCGCGCCAATGCCACTGCCGAGATTCTTTGCCCAGAGCACTTTTCCGTCCTGTGCGTCGAAGGCACGGAAATTGCCTTCCATGTCACCTGCGAAAACCAGCTTGCCGGCGGTCGCGAGTGTTCCGCCATTGAACGGCAGCGGCTCCTTGAAGCTCCAGACTTCCTTCTGTTTCACTGGATCCCAGGCGAGCAGGGCACCAAGGTAGCCCCCCGGTCCCGGTTTGGTCGGGAATTCTGCACCAAGATAGAACACGCCGCGATGATAATCGACATTGCTGACCGACCAATCCATGCACAAGTTATTAGACGGGATATAGACAAGCCCAGTCTGCGGGCTGAACGACATCGGCTGCCAGTTTTTGCCGCCGAGAAGATTCGGACAGATATCCTTGGCCGGATGATTAGGCCCCGGCCGCTTATCCGCAACCTCGACCGGAGTTGCCGTTGCAAGATCGATGCGCTCGGCCCAGTTTGTCGGAACAAATTTCTCGGCCGAAAGCACTTTGCCCGTCTCACGATTCACGACGTAGAAAAAGCCGTTGCGATCGGCTTTCATGTAAACTGGCGTCGTCCCGTCTTGCATGGCAAGATCGGCAAGAACGAGTTCATTGACCCCGTCGTAATCCCACGCATCTTCCGGCGTGGATTGAACATACCACTTGATATGACCGGTATCCGCATCAAGCGCCAGCGTGCTCGCCGTATAGAGATTGCGCAGCCTACCGTAATCTCCATTCCCCGTGCTACGAACAATCGAATTCCACGGGCTGGGGTTGCTGGTGCCCCAGAACACCGTGTTGGTCTTAGGATCATAGGAGCCGACCAGCCACGGCGCGCCGCCGCCATGCTGCCAGCTATCCCCCTTCCAGCTATCGTTGCCGGCCTCGCCCGGCCCCGGCACCGTCCAGGTCTTCCACAGCAGTTTGCCGGAGGCCGCGTCATAGGCCGAAAGATAGCCGCGCGCGCCGTATTCGCCGCCGCCAAATCCGGTGATGACGAGATTCTTTACCACCAGCGGCGGCGAGGTGATCACCGAGCCTTGCTTGTAGTCAACGACATTGGCGGTCCAGATCTCTTTGCCGGTCGCGGCATCGAGTGCCACCAGTTTGCCGTCGAGACGGCCAACGAAGAGCTTGCCATCGGCATAGGCGACGCCGCGGCTGTTCACGTCGCAGCACCCGTATTGCAGCACGTCATCAGGAATGTCAGGCTCGTAACGCCATTTGAGGACGCCGGTCCTGGCATCGAGCGCATAGACAAATTTCGGCCCCCAGGAAGTCGAGACAAACATCGTATCGCCGATGACGAGCGGCGTCATTTCGTTCGAACGCAGCGAGCCAAGTTGCAGCGTATAAGCGAGTTTCAAGCCCCCGACATTGCTGCCATTTATTTCCGAAAGAGCGCTGTAGCGCTGGTTGGCGTAGTCATGGCCCGACATCGGCCAGGCCGTATTGGGCGCATCGCCCGCAAGCGCCAGACCTGTCGCCGCGCCAAGCATGGCGGCAGCGACAAGTGCGGTTTTTATGTGACTCGACATATGAGTACGAAACCTCCCTTTTCAGTTGCTTTAAACCGACATTCTCCGGATGGCCGGCCTATCCGGCGATCCGGGAGGCAGCGTACCCGCTATCCGACGGCCTTTGCAACGGAGGGAGTGCCGCGATGGCGCCCTCGGCCGTAGCTATTGGTCGTTAAGTTCGGTCTGACCGGAAATCTTCCCCTGTAAAGAGACAGCCGGGCGCAATTCCCCTGCCGACAGTCTGCGCGGCCGGTAAAGGCGGCGCTCAACAGGTTGAACCGCCCCGGATTTGCCGGAGGCTCCAACTCTTGAGAGGATGAAGCTATGGAGAAGCGAAAGACATCGAAGAAATATTCGCCTGAGGTCCGCGAGCGTGCGGTCCGAATGGTATTGGAGCATGCGAAGGAGCACGCCTCTGAATGGGAGGCGATCGGCGCGATCGCAGCGAAGATTGGTTGTACGGGCGAAACCCTTCGAGGTTGGGTCCGCCAGGCGGAGCGGGACCGTGGGCTACGGCCTGGGCTGACCAGCGATGAGCGCGATCGGATGAAAGCGCTGGAGCGGGAGAACCGCGAACCGCGAACTGCGCCAGGCGAATGAGATTCTGCGCAACGAGGTCGGCATCGTTCACATCCGCGTAGCCGGCGAGGCGGCCGAACACCGGCTGGCGCAGCAGGCCGCTCAGCAGGTGCCGGGTGTTCTTGCCACGACAGCATTCCGACAGCGCCGCCCCCGCCACATCGGTCAGCCCGAGCGCGTCATCCAGTTCGCGGTAAGCAAGCCATCCGGCGTCGGAGGTGATCCGGCCGCCGTGGAATTCCAGCTTCAGGCGGCGGTCGAAATCAACCCGAAGCGCAACCTCATCCGCTTCACCCGCCGGGTGTTCCATCCGCGCGCCCCCACATCGACCACAACTTGCTGGAACTCATGCCAGATTCGGCCAGCCGGTACAAGAGAACCCACATTCATGCGGGAAATCCGGGTTAAGGCCATCTTATATCTGCTCGCCGGAAAGCTCGTTCTCAAGCTACCCGTTTGACAAGGTTGCAAGCCATTCCAAACAGCGAACAACCAGAAAACTCAGCAAATAGCCGACCCTTGCTTACGTGTGCCTCATGACCGCGAACCGCGGTGCAGCGGCGGATGGCGTCCTTCGGGTTGGACATGGACTTGAAGACGCCGTGCGCGCATCAGACAAGATAGCGGGCGCCGAGATGGGCCAGGAAATCCTCGGCGCCGAGCGGCTTGCCGGTCGCCGCGCGGAGCAGGTCGTTGCAGCCGAGGCGGCTGCCATGGCCGTGAACCTGGCGCGCGAGCCAGCCACGCAGGGGAGCAAAATCGCCGCCGCCGAGAGCGGCATCCAGCCCCGGCGTGTCGCGCCGCGCTGCCGCCATCAATTGCGCCGCCGCCATCGCGCCAAGCGTGTAGCTCGGGAAATAGCCGAAAGCGCCGTCATACCAGTGGATGTCCTGCAGGCAGCCCTCCGCGTCATCGCGCGGCGCGATGCCGAGCAGGCGCTCCATCTCCGCGCGCCACGCCGCCGGCAGATCGGCAACCGCGAGGTCGCCCGCGATCAATGCCTGCTCGAGCCGGAAGCGGAGGATGACATGGGCGGGGTAGGTGAGTTCGTCGGCATCGACCCTGATCAATCCACGCGCCACGCGCCGCCATAGCCGCGCGAGGTTTTCCGGCGCGTAGGTGCCCGGGTTGCCGCCGAAAGCCTGGTGTAGAACCGGCCCCAGCCAGGTGAGAAAAGCATCCCCGCGGCAGGCCTGCATCTCGATCAGGAGAGATTGGCTTTCATGCACCGCCATCCCCGCTGCCTGTCCAACCGGCTGACGGGCATAAGCGCGCGGCAAATTCTGCTCGTAAAGCGCGTGCCCGCTCTCGTGCAGCACGCCCATCAGGCTCTGGGCAAAATCCGCCTCATCGTAGCGGGTGGTGATGCGGATATCGCTTTGTGTGCCGCCGCAAAAGGGATGGAGCGAGCGGTCGAGCCGGGCATGGGAGAAATCGAGCCCGACACGCGCGGCGAGGCGCCGGCAGAGCGCTTCCTGGTGCGCCTCGGGAAATCCTCCCTCAGGTCGGTGCGGCGGCTTCTGGCGCGCTTCCACGCGCGGCAGGGCATCGCCGAGGAAGGCTTCGAGAGTGGCGAAAATCGGCGCGATATCGGCCGCACCGATGCCCGGCTGGAACCCATCCATCAGCGCGTCATAGGGCGACATCGCAAGCGCCGCGCCAAGCGCTTGCGCGGCCTCGCGCGCCAGCCGCACCACCTCGTCAAGGTGCGGGGCAACGGTGGCGAAATCGCGCGCCGCCCGCGCGTTGCGCCAGACTTTCTCGCACGCCGAATTGGCCCGCGCCTGGGCCTCGACGAGATCACCGGGCAAGGCGGTGGCGCGGCGATGGGCATGGCGCATCAGCGCGAGATTGGCCACACCCCAGCCGTCCTCGTCACCGTCGCCAGCGGCTTCGGCCGTATCCAGGAGAGCCGCGATCTCGGGGGCGACCAGAAGCTCATGCGCGAGCCCGGCCAGCACCGCGAGCTGATCGCCGCGCGCCGCACTCCCGCCGGGCGGCATCATGACGGCGGCGTCCCAGTTCAGCATCGCCTGCGCCTCGGCGATCGTGTGGATGCGGGCGAACCGGGCGAGCAGCGTGCGATAGGCCGCGTTCATTGGCGCATGCTCCGGCGCAGCCAGATCGCATAGATCACCAGCAAGACAGCGGCGAGGCCGAACCAGGTGAGGGCGTAGCTCAGATGGTCGTTGGGGGGGCGCGGCAGGCTGTGCGCTGGCTCCGGCACCCCGCCCGGCGGCGTCGGCCCCAATGCCACGAGAATAAACGGCGCGACCTGCTTGAGGCCGAGTGCCGCACCAATCCGCGCCGGATCGAGCGTGTAGAAGCGAAGTTTCGCGGCATCATCGCGGGGCGTGAACCAGCCCGGTCGAGCCGCCGTCCGCACAAAGCCCTCAACCCACACCGGCTCGGCGGGCTCGGCGAAGGCGGCCAGCGCCGCATCGGGGATCCAGCCGCGCGCGACCAGGATCGGCGGGCCGGTATCGGGCAGCAGAACCTGCAGGAGTTGCCCACCCATGTCCGGGCCATGCGGCGTCTCCCGCACCTCCGCACCGTAGAGCGCCACCACGCCGAGAAACTTCCCGCTGACCCGCACCTTCTCGAACGTCGCCGGCGCCCGGGGCAACGGGATGGCAGGGGCAGCCTCGGCGCGCGCGATATCAGCGAGGACGCCCTCTTTCCAGTGCAGGCGGCGCACTTGCCAGAGCCCGAGATTGACCAGAATGACGAGCATGACCACGGTGCTCAGCGTCGGGATAAGAAAGCGCGATTTCATGCGCCATCGATCGGGGCGGAGCGAGCCACCCGCCTCAAGACCCCATTTCGGCGCGCCGGTAGCGGTATTGCAAACCGATCAACCCCGCCTTCAGCGGCCGCATCATCAGGATGGCGAGCGGCACGGTGACGACGGGCCACAGCACGGCATGCACCCAGAGCGGCGGCGAGAAGGTGAATTCCACCCAGAAGGCGAGCCCCACCACCGCCGCGCCAAGCACCAGCATCACCGCAACCGCCGGCCCGTCACCCGCGTCATGGGCGCTGAGATCGAGGCCGCAGACCGGACACGCGGGACGAACCGCGAGCAGCCCGGCGAAAACTGGGCCTCGGCCGCAACGCGGACAGCGGCCGCGGAGCGCCGCGATGAGCAGCATGGATCCCGACGGCGCCGGGTACTCCATCGCTGCTAGCCGGCGGAAACCGCCGACGCCCCCCACCAATAGATGCACACGAACAGAAACAGCCAGACCACATCGACGAAATGCCAATACCAGGCGGCCGCCTCGAGGCCGAAATGGCGCTCGGGCGTGAAATCGCCGGCGCGGGCGCGGAGGAAGCAGACGATCAGGAACAGCGTGCCGACAATGACATGGAAGCCATGGAAGCCGGTGGCGAGGAAGAATACGGAGGGGTAGATGGTGCCGCCGAAATGGAACGGCGCGTGCGAATATTCAAGCGCCTGGAAGCCGGTGAAGCTGAGGCCGAGCAGCACGGTCAAGGCGAGGCCCACGACCAATCCCTTGCGGTCGTTCTCGAGCAGGCTGTGATGTGCCCAGGTGACGGTGGTGCCCGAGAGCAGCAGGATCATGGTATTGAGGAAGGGGATGTGGAAGGGATCGAAGGTACGGATGCCCTCGGGCGGCCACATCATCACCTTGGCGAAGGCGACATGCTCGGGGAACAGGGCGAAATTGAAGAACGCCCAGAAGAAGGCCACGAAAAACATCACCTCGCTGGTGATGAAGAACATCATGCCATAGCGCAGGCCAAGTTGCACCACCGGGCTATGCAGCCCCGGCGTGTGGCTTTCCTTGAGGACATCGCGCCACCAGAAAAACATCACCGCCAGCACCGCGGCCAGGCCCAGGATCAGTAGCGCCCAGTTGTGATAATGCGCGACAAAGACGATCCCGAGCACGGTCAATCCGCCGCCGAGCGCGCCGGCAATAGGCCACGGGCTGGGATCGACCAAGTGATAGGGCTGCTTCAGGCCGGAACTGGCCGGAATCGTGGCGGCGTGTGTGTCAGTGCTCATGCCTTGTCCGTCTTGTCTCTGCCGGGCAACCCGCCCGGTGGGTCAACCGCATCATCATCATCAAAAGCGCCGCGCGTTCAAGGGTCGGGCGATCGGCGAGCGCGGGCAGAGGGATAAACCGCGTCAATGCTGCGTCATCTTGGCGATGGTGATCGCGAAGAACAGCCCCGCGAGGGCGAACAGCACGACGAAAAGCGCCCAGTTGCGCGTCCGACGGCGCCGTTCAAGCTCGGCCCGCGCAATCACCGCCGGCGGCTCCGAGGGGGATGTTCCGGGCATCGCTCAGCCCACCAGATGATCGACGGCAAGCGCCGCGAACAGCGCGAAGAGATAGAGAATGGAATAGCGGAACGTCGCCCGCGCCGGGGCATCGCCGGAAAGGCTGCGCCCGCTGGCATCTTGACCATCCCGCATGATCCGCCCGGCCCCGAGGAAAAAGCCGAGGCCCAGCACGGTGGCAGCAATGGCATAGATCACCCCCGCCTCGCCCAAGCCCCAGGGCAGCAGCGTCAGTGGCACCAGCAGCAGGGTATAGCCGAGAATATGCCGCCGCGTCGCCCGCGCGCCCGCCACCACCGGCAGCATCGGAACGCCAGCGCGGGCGTAGTCGCCATGGGCATAGAGCGAGAGCGACCAGAAATGCGGCGGCGTCCAGAAGAAGATGATGGCGAACAGCACCAGCGGCAGCGGGGCGACGTGGCCGGTCACCGCGACCCAGCCGATCAGTGGCGGAAAGGCGCCGGCGGCGCCGCCGATCACGATGTTCTGCGGCGTCCGCCGCTTCAGCCACATGGTATAGACGACGACGTAGAAGGCGATCGAGACCGCGAGTACCAGGGCGGCGGCGAAATTAGTGGCGAGCCCCAGCACCCCCACCGAGGCGGCGGCCAGCGCGATGCCGAAACTCAGCGCCTCGTCGGGTGCGATGCGCCCGGCGGGAATCGGTCGGCGCTGGGTGCGTCGCATCAGCGTATCGATATCGCGATCATACCACATATTGATCGCCCCTGCCGCGCCCGCGCCGACCGCGATCGCGAGAATGGCGGCGATCGCCAAAACCGGATTGAGCCGCCCCGGCGCCACCCAAAGTCCGACCAAGCCGGTGAACACCACGAGCAGAATGACCCGCGGCTTGAGCAGACTGATCCAGTCACCAACGGTCGCGGCCGAGCAATGGGGCGGGGAGAAAACCTCCCCGCCTTCGGGCCCGACCGCCCCTTGCGCACTCCAGACTGCGTCGCTCATGGCCCCTCTGGTCGCTGTCCTCTGGTTTGCTCAGCGAATTTGCGGCAGTTCCTCGTAGGTATGGAAGGGCGGCGGCGAACTCACCGTCCATTCCAGCGTCGTTGCTCCGGCACCCCAGTAATTATCGGCGAGGTGCTCCTTCGAGGTGAAGGTACGGAACACGACGTAGAAAAAGACGAGCGCCGACGCCCCCGCGATATAGGCGCCGATCGAGGAGACGAAATTCCACCCGGCGAAGGCTTCCGGATAGTCGGGATAGCGGCGCGGCATGCCCGCGAGCCCGAGGAAATGCATCGGGAAGAAGGTCAGGTTGACGCCGACGAAGAACATCCAGAAATGCACCTTGGCCCAGAATTCCGGGAAGGGTTTCCCGGTCATCTTGCCGATCCAGTAATAAAATCCCGCAAAGATGCCGAATATGGCGCCGAGCGAGAGGACATAGTGGAAATGCGCGATCACGTAATAGGTGTTGTGCAGGATCTGATCGAGGCTGGCATTGGCGAGCACGATGCCGGTGACGCCGCCGATGGTGAAGACGAAGATGAAGCCGACCGCCCACAGCATCGGCACCGTCATCTCGATCGACCCACCCCACATGGTGGCGATCCAGGAAAAGATCTTCACGCCCGTCGGCACCGCGATCACCAGCGTCGCGGCCATGAAAAAGGCCCGCGTATCGACGTCCATGCCGGAGACGAACATGTGATGCGCCCACACCATGAAGCCCACCACGCCGATCGCGACCATGGCATAGGCCATGCCGAGATAGCCGAAAATCGGCTTATGGCTGAAGGTGGAGACGATGTGGCTGATGATCCCGAAGGCCGGCAGGATCATGATGTAGACTTCGGGATGACCGAAGAACCAGAACAGATGTTGGAATAGCACGGGATCGCCGCCGCCCTGGGGATCGAAGAACGTCGTGCCGAAATTACGGTCGGTGATCAGCATGGTGATCGCGCCGGCGAGCACCGGGATCGAAAGCAGGAGCAGAAAAGCGGTGATGAGTATGCTCCACACGAAAAGCGGCATCTTATGCAGCGTCATGCCCGGAGCGCGCATGTTGAAAATCGTGGTGATGAAGTTGATGGCGCCGAGCAGGGATGAGATGCCGGCGAGGTGGAGCGCGAACAGGGTGAAATCCATCCCCGGTCCGGGTTCGTACATGGCGTTCGAGAGCGGTGGATAGAGCGTCCAGCCGGAACCCGATTCGCCCATCAGCAACCCGGTGCAGATCAAGAGCAGGGCCGGCACCAGCAGCCAGAAGCTGATGTTGTTGAGGCGCGGAAACGCCATGTCGGGGGCGCCGATCAACAGCGGCACGAACCAGTTGCCGAAGCCGCCGATCAACGCCGGCATGACCACCAGGAAAATCATGATCAAGCCGTGCGCGGTGACGATGGTGTTCCAGATCTGGCCGTTCTCGACGATATGCTGGCCGGGATACATCAATTGCGCGCGCATGATCATCGACAGGCCGCCACCAATCACCGCGGCGACCGCGGCGTAGATCAGGTAGAGCGTGCCGATATCCTTATGGTTGGTGCTGAACAACCAGCGCGCCGCGAATCCCGGATAATGCCCGTGATGCTCGCCGTGGGCGTGGTCGTGGGTGGTCGCACTTGCCATCGTTGCTCAACTCCTCGAAAGGCGCTGCCCGCCGGGCGGGACCAGCGCCGCGCTTTTATCGATCAGCGTGCCTGATCCAGCAAGCCGCCCGCCGCAGCGAAGCGCGGGGTTTCCGGCGCCGAAATCCCATTCTCCGAGGTCTGCTGCGCCGCCTTCGCCTTTTCCGTCCAGGATTTGAAATCCTGCTCGCTGAGCGCTTCGACCACGATCGGCATCTGGCTGTGGTTCATGCCACATACCTGGTTGCATTCGCCATAAAATCTACCCGGCTTATCGACCCTCACCCAGGTTTCAATAGTCCGGCCAGGAATGGCATAGCGCTGCACGCCCAAGCTCGGGATGAAAAAGCTATGGATCACGTCCGAACTGGTGGTGAGGATGCGGATGTCCTTGCCGGCCGGCACCACCAGCGGATTATCCACTTCCAGAAGCCGCATCTGGCCAGGCTTGAGCTGGCTATCGGGAATGATGCGACTCTCGATGTCGAGATTCCCCTGGTCGGGATAGGTGTATTCCCAATACCACTGGTGTCCCGTGACCTTGATGGTCAGCGCCGGATCGTGGGTGCGATCCTCATAATAGACCAGCCGGAAGGATGGGATGGCGATGACCACCAGGATCAGGATCGGCAACACCGTCCACAGGACCTCGATCAAGGTGTTGTGGCTGACGCGGCTCGGGTCCGGATTGCGCCTGGCGCTGTAGCGCAGCATGACCCAGATCAGCAGCGCGCCCACGAACAGGGTGATCAGGGTGATGATCACCAGCACGAGGTCGTGCAGGTCTATGATATCGCGCTTCACCGGGCTGAACCCCGGCTGCATGGCCATCTCCCAGGGGGTCGGCGCATGCACCGCCGAAGCCTCGCCGGCCGCCTGCGCCCCGGCCGCCTGAGCCAGAGCCCTTCCGGCCCACATCACCTGGGCTGGCGCGAAGAGAAAGCTGAGCGTCGCGAGCAATACCGCGCATCGCCGTCCAAGAATCCGCATCGGCCGATCATCCTGCTTTTCCGACGTGCCGGATAGGTCACTCCGGCCCTGGCCTCTGGCCTAGCCGACCTGGGATGGGCAATCAAGTAGGGGTCTCGCGATGTTTCACCAAGGTCGCCGATCATCTGCCGCGCCACGCGCCTCAGCGCCCGAGGCGCGGTCCCATTGCGGGCGCGGCGAGGGCGACGCCGCTCAGCACCTGCTGGGCCAGCGCCCGGCCGAGACAGGCCTGCAGCCGCCGTGCCTCGGCCCGCCGTTCGGCCCGCCCCACCCGTTCGAGATCGATCCCGCCGCCCTTGGCCCAGCCGCGCATCAGATCGAAGCGCGGGAACAGCATCACCCCGGGCAAGGTCGCGGCGCCGCGCAGCACCGCCTCATAGGGTGCGAGATCGGCATGCATGCGGAGAAACCGGCTATAGGGCGGGTCAATCAGGATCAGCGCCGCGCCGCTGGCGCGCACCCGCGCCGCACCCTCGTCAAGGGCGTGGGCCAGAGCCGGTGGCGGCAGCTGGCGCAGTGCCTCGATCGTCCCGGTCTGCCATAGCACGAGCTGCGCCGGCCGCGCCGCGAGCGTCTGGTCGAGGGTCGCCGCGAGGGTCGCCGCCGTCAGTCCGCGCCCGCCATAAAGGCTGAGCACGATTTCCGCCCCCGGCGCCGTTCCCTTGAGCGCCTGCGCTAGGCGGTAGGGAAATGAATCGAACACCTCCCCGGGCGGCGGGCCGAGGATGCTGCCCGAGCCGACGGCGAGAATCTCCAGATGCCCGCCGGGGCGCAACGCCGCGCGCACCGCCCCGAGCGGCAGACCCGCCGTGGTCAACGCTGCGGGCGCGGGACAGAGTGCCGGGGCGAGCGGCGGCGCGGGATCGATGTCGGGGGCCGGGAGGGTGATGCGGGCGCTCACCGGCGGATCCGGCGCCGCTGGTGGCGTCGGCGCGGCCGCCAGCGGCCGCGCCGCCAGCGTCACGAGGACCGCCAGGGCGAGCGCCTGGAACGCACGGCTACGGCTTGCCTGTCTCACCTCACCTGCCCGCCTGAACATGCCCGACCCGGGTCCGCCCAAACCGATGCCAGGGATCATTTTTCCCCGGTAGCAATTTGTACACGAAATTGCCATTTCATCTTCCTGTCACATTCGGCTAGGCATGGCACCCCATGAAGATCATCAGCTGGAACCTCCTTCGCCTGAAGGGCGCCTCGCTTGAGGATGTCGTGCGCCTGATCCATCACGAGCGCCCCGATATCCTGCTGATGCAGGAGGCGACCGAGGCGATGAACCACCTGCCCGGCTGGATCGGCGGGGATTATGCCCGCGTGCCGCTGCCCGGGCGCGTGCACGGCCTCGCCACCTGGAGCCGCGCGCCCTTCGCCGCCCCAGCGCGCGTCCTTTGGCTGCCCTCCGGCACGATCGTCCAGCGCGTCTGCCAGATCCTCGATTTCGGCGATTTCGCCCTCGCCAACGTCCATCTCTCGCATGGCCAGGTGCTGAACCGGCGGCAGCTGCGCCGTATCGGCAAGGCGCTACCGGCGCATGCCGCGGTGCTCGGCGATTTCAACCTGCTCGGCCCGGCGCTGCTCCCCGGCTTCCAGGATGTCGGCCCGCGCCAGCCGACACATGTGATGGGCGAGGTGTTGCCGCTGCGCATCGACCGCTGTCTCGCCCGTGGCCTGATCTGCCAGGACCGTGCGGTGCTGCCGCGCGGCTCCTCCGATCACCGCCCGATTGTCGTCCGCCTCACGCGCGCCCCGGCCCTGCAAAAAGCCGCCTGATCCCGCCCGATCTCTTGCATTTTCCCCCGCTTCATCTTCCGGCCACCAACCGGCAGCCGCCGGCGGCGAGCGGGCGAAAGGCGCTCTCGCCGGGAATGGTCGCGACGAGCTTGTAGAGATCCCATTCGCCGTGACTTTCAGCCGGGGTTTTGACCTGGAACAGATACATCGCATGCACCGCCCGCCCATCCGGGCGGATAGTCACCGT
>JAKCCP010000396.1 GCA_021841985.1 Pseudomonadota bacterium
CCAGCAGGGTATCTTCGGACATGGCGGGTGTGGCTCGCGTGATTGCTGGAACGGGGTGGTCTCGACACCCAATCCCTAAACACAATCAACGCTTTACGCTACATCCGCCAGCGAATCCCTGCCATGCCGTGAATAAGATGGGATAGCGGCCTGGCTCGGACATCGGCGCCGATCACCCACGAAAGCGGAACGGACGATAAGGCGCGCCGCCACGCAAATCCTCGGCCAGGCGCTCCACCTGGCGGCGGAGAAGATGCGTCGGCGAAATGGCGGCCGCGCCCTCCTCCGGCAAAGGTTTGTCCAGCCATTCCTCCCACAATTGTAGAAACCGCTTCAAATCGTCTTGGCATAGGCGCACGCCACCGGGGTGGTCGGGGTCGGGTTCGAAATTCTCCGGGCGCATCATGGCGAGATTGCAGAGGCGCAGCACAAACAAGTCCACCGCCGGGTGGCGTAGCTCTTCGAGCAGGTCGAGCGAGAGGCTGTCGCGACCCGGGCGAAGGTCATGCAGAAAGCCAATCGCCGGGTCGAGCCCGAGCGCCTCAATCAGCCCGCTGAGGCGAAGGCCAAGCAACACATAGCCGAAAGAGAGAAGCGCGTTCACCGGGTCGGGCGGCGGCCTTCGCGCGCGCCCGGCAAATGGCATGGCGGGCGGGAACACATCACGCAATGCGGCGAAATAGGCGCGCGCCGCCATCCCTTCGGCGCCGAGCAAGGCGGGCGGGTCGGGCGCGGCGGCGATGGCGTCGTGGCAGTCACGCAGCATGGCGATGGTCGCGCCGAGTTCCGCCCGTCCTGGGCGGTTGCTTTGCAGGCGCCGCAAAACGGCAGCGGCATTCGCGACTTTCGCGGCCGCTATCGTCCGGGCCCGCGTAAGCCGCGCGGCTGGGTCGAGGGCAAGGCAATATTGCGCGAGGCGGGGCTCGGGCGAGCGGTTCTGCCGTGGCGTGAGCCGGCCGAGAAACCGCCAGCAACCGTAACGACAGGCGAGCATGATGGCATGAGCGAGGCAGAGATGCAGCGCCTCGGTGGTCGCGTGCACCCGACCGAGCAAGACCGCCGCGTGCAAGTGATGGCCGAGAATGCGCGCCATCACGTTACGCACCCCGCGTTCGGGCGCGGCCGTGACCACCCAGCTTTCGCCATCGCGGCGCAGCACCGCGCCCGGCTCACAAATGTAGAGTACGGTCATGCCGGCGCGGGGGAAAAATCGAGCCAGCGCGGCGAGGTAAGATAGGCTTTCGCCGTCTCTGAGCCGGCGAGGTCACGGAACAAGCGCTCCAGCCCGGCGAGCGCTTTTTCCAACTCATCGCCGGCGCTGGTGCTGACGGCATCGAACCCGTGAGCGAGGATGCTGTCATTACGACTGACAATGCGCTTGCCCTCTTTTGCGGCAAAGGCGAGCAACTGCTCGCCGAAGTTATCGCGGCATTGCGTTTTGAGAAAACGCGCCACCTGTTCGCGGCCGAGGAGATAGGCGGAGTCGCGCTTTTGCGGCCTGTTCTCATTCTCTTTGAGCGTGGCAAGAAAGTTTTTCACGCGCGCATCCTCAGGCGGCATTTTTCCCGACTCATAGCCGAGCGCAAATAGGCGGCTTTGGCCGAGCAATTCGAGGACGCGATAGGCGCGGATGAGGCCATCCTCGTATTGGCCTTGAGCGATGCGGCGGCGGGCATTGGCCAGCAAATCGGCAATCAGCCGCCCTGTGCGCTCGGCCATGGCTTTTTTGTCTTCCACTTTCGCGGGTTCGGCGAGAAGGGCAACCCAGTTCCGTACGTCATGCGGGGGGAAAAAGGCGCGCCAATCCTGCGGCAGGGCGCTGGCGTCGCATTTCGGCAAGGCGGCATCGGCGGCTTTGTAATCCAGCCGGTCCCAGGCGAGGCAGAACGCGGCAAGCGCACGTACGGCGGCGGCGCGGGCGAGGATGTCGCGGCTGACACCGGGCAGGGCTTCGGGGGCCAGGAGTTTTTCCACGGCGGCGAAACTGCCGCTCTGAAACAGCGCGCGGGCTTCATCGAGGCGGCGGGCGAACAGCGCCTCCTCGGGGGCAAAGCCGCGGATTTTTTCCGAGCCGGGGGTGACCGTGCCGCGGTCATCGCGGTCGCCTTCGATATAGCGCGTCATGGCCACCCCATGGCGCACCGCGGCGAGCATCAGCGCGGCGCTCATCGCTTTGGTGCCGCGCGTGAAATCGGCGGTGAGCGCGGCGGGGGCAAAGCCGCGCGAGCGGAGCGCGGCGATGACGCCATCGAAATGGCGGTAACAGGAATCGATAGCGTTTTCGTCCCAAGGCTGCGCCAGCGGGTGGATTTCCACCACGCGGCCGGCGAGGCGGGTTTTCAGCTCCTCGGCGTATTTTTTCGTCTCTTGCGAAGGCAGCAGGACGATGAGCGCCCATTTGCCATCCCGCGCCGATTTGAGCAGCGGCTGGTAGAGCGTCTCCTCAAGCTTGTCTTTGTTGCCGGTGCCGACGGTGAGCAAAAGCGCGGTTTGGGGCATGACGGGCCTATTTCGGAAGGGGGTTCAGGCTGGAGGCGAGGATTTTATCGGTGTCACCGTCCTCGTATCGGATGGTAACTTTGTCAGGCGGGTTTTTTTCGATGACCTCGACCGTTTCGTTGTTGTAAAGCCAGACACTACCCTCATTGGGAAGAAGCGCGCTGCCCGGTTTTGCCGGTTTTGCTGGCGGCGTGCCCGGGGCGACTGTGGGCGCCTTGGTGTCGGGTTGGGCTGGTGTTACGCGCGCGGCCAGCCGGCTGAGAATTTCCTTACTCTTTTCCAAATTCGGCAGGTTCGCGGCGGGGAAAGCGGTGAGGCGGAGAACGAAGCCCTTGCCAAGCCGCGCGATGTGGAAATGCGCGGGCGAGGCGTGGCGATCGCCCTTTGGCCCCTGGAGCGCCGTGCCTTGTTTGCCGCCGATGATGCGCGGCAGGCCGAGCGCCCGGCGCTCCTCTTTCGGGGCAAAGCTCTTGGCGAAGGCCTGAAGCAGGGTGCCCGCATGGTCGAGCGCACGCCAGGGGTCGGTCTCCTGCGGCAAGGGATGTTCGGCAAAAATTGCGTTCTCGATAGCCATCGCGTCGGAGACGGTGCCGGGTTTGGCTTGGGCGGCTTTTCGAAACTTGGCCGCCGCTTCCTTACAGGCCGCGAGGTCGGGCAGGCCCGTCCAACTGATATCGGCGAACGAGCCCCAACCTTTGCGCGACTTCGAGCCCACGCCGCCATATCGGCAAAGCAGCCAAAGCGCCGCGAGCGCCTGGGTGAGGATGTCTTCAGCGGCAATTCCCTCCGCGGCGCGGGCGGAGACTTGCAACTGCCAGCGGGTTTTCTCGGGGAGATAGTGCCTTTGTTTGCGTTGCCGCGTTTTCGAATCCGTCTCATCCATCCCATAGGCGCCGTAATGCAGACCCATGATGGTTTTGCCACCGGGGGCGGAAATATGATGCTTTCCGGCGTCACTCTTCTTGTCGAACGGCTGTGGCGGGGTTTGTGTCTTGCGCGCGAGATGAACTGCAACTGCGCTGCCGCGGCCTTCCTTGCCGCCGAAACCGGACAGCCCGCCCCAAACCAGTTTTTCCAGCCGCCGCAGTTCTGCGAGCGGCACGTGGGCTGCATGCAGCGTGCGCCACCACCAGCGGAGCTGGCCACGCAGCGTGCCCGGGGTCAGGTCACAATCGTCTTTTTTCTGCTCTGCTCCAGCAAGGAAAGCCGGGGTGACGAGGTCGAGCGTCGTTTGAAACTGCGCGAGTTCTGCCGGTGCAGGCGGCGGGTTCGCGACGATGAACCGCCCATAGCCCGCCGCGGTTTTTGCGCCGGCGCCGGCATGGCAAAGCGCCGCTTTCAGCCACGCGGCGGCTTTTGCCACCGCCGCTTCATCGCCACCGCGCGCGGAGCTGAGAGCAAACCGGAAGCACGCACCTGGCGCGACCGCCAGGAAGGTGACCGGATTGGGTTCTTCCCAATCCCCGGGTGCTGCGTTGCTTTCGCCGGCGTAGTATTTGCGATGATGGTTGGTCGTGATTTCGAGCCGCAACGCCGGCCAGGCGGTGGGCAAGGCGTCGTGAAACACGACCGCGCCCGCCGCCCCCGTCTCGCCCGCTTGGTGGCCGAAAATACGTTCGATGTCGGCTTCATCCGCCTTCGCCATCTGCTCGGCCCAGGCGCGGGTCAGGCCTTTGAGGCCGCTTCCCGGCAGATAGACGAAGCCGTAGACGGGGTGAAAGGCGAGCCCGGCATTTTCGAGCGCGTTCGCCCGCGAAAGATGGAGGGTGAGCGGGCCGTCGGTTTTGAGGTCAAACGTGTTCGCCTTGGCCAGGGCGCCGCTTTGGCGCGCAAGGGCATGCGCCAGCATGTCTTCCGCCCGCCCAGCGCGCAGGATTTTTTCCAGCGCTTCTTTTTGCCCGCCTTTGCTGTTTTCGTCCGGCGGCGCGGTGTATTTGTCGAGCAGCAAAGACGGGTGCCAGTCTCTTTGCAGTTTGGCAAAGAGCGATGCGGTATCTTTGGGAAGGGCGAGACCGGTCATTCTGCCTCCCCTCCGTCATTTTTCTCGAATTCCTTGCGAAACTCCGCCTCGGCAAAGCGGTTGAACCATTGCAGCCAGGCGAGCGCTTCGGCCGTTTGGCGGCGCAGGCTGTCGGCGGTGCCCTCGCGAACCGCCGCGACCAAATCCTCGTCACCACCGGCGAGCACCCAGCGCGACAGCAGGGGCGCCAAGTCTTCGGTCCGCTCTTTGGCTTTGACAAATTGTACCGCATGGCCGAGGCCGGCGGTGTGGATGCGGATGGGCAGTTTTTTCGCGGCCCGGACGATGTCCGCCCGGTTCTGGTGTTTTTGGATTGTCTTGATGGCTTCCCAGGCGTCGGCGGCGCGGCGCTGGTCGCGTGTTTTCTCCGCGCTCATTGGTGCATCTCCGCACGACGCAGCAAGGCCGCAACCAGGCCTTTGCCAATCGTCTCCCCGGCGCCGATTTGCAGGACGGGCGGCATATGCTCGGCAAGCCTCGCCAAAATCACGCCGCTCTCCATCGCCATCTCTTGCCGCCGGCTCGGCGATGCCAGAATGACGGCATAGAGCAAGGTCTCCGGCGGCAGGAACTCCTCATAAAACAGAGCCTTATCGCGCACCGTGCGGGTTTTGGCATCGATGCCGACGCGGGCGATGATTTCGGTCGCATGCACGGCGAAATGGGTGAAGTCGGTCTCATTGAGCACGACGAGATGCGAGCGCAGCCGCTCTTGCGCCGCCGCGTCCACCCCGGCATGGCGGGAAAGCCATTCGGCCACGGGAGCGGAATCGCCCGCGCGCGTGAAATCGAATTCTTCAAGCAACGCGGCGTTATCCTCGATGAGGAGCGGGCAGTTTTTGGGTGCGAGCATGTGGCCGGTTGGCGGGTCGGAGACGGAAAGCCCATCCGCGGTGATGCCCGCGAGCGTAAGGTCGCGCGCATAGCGGTCGAGCACCGCCTTGCACGTGACCCAGGCGAAAACGCCCTTCAGCGAGCGAACCGGAAAGGCAAGCAGCCGCGCATCGGTGAAGGTGACCGCGCCCGCATGCGCTGACGCATTTTTAGTCTCAGGACCAAAAATCGCGTGCCATTCCCCGTTGCCGCCCAGACGAGGGCGCATCGCCTCGCGCAGCACGCCCTTGAGCGAGGGGCCCGGCACCACCGGCCAGTTCGTATGCCGTTCGCGCTGAATGGGAAGGTCGACGACGCCGAGCGCCGTCCCCGAACCCGGATGGAGAGAGGTGACAGCGTGAAGATAGAGAATGGCAGCAGAATCAGGCATAATTCCAAACTCCTTCGAGCGTGTGTCCGGCACCGGCGGCGGTGTCTTCGCCGTCACGAAAGGCTTCTGCGGAAGCAGTTGAAGTGTCGTTAACGAAATAAACCGCACCCGCTTGGACCGCAAAACGCGTTGACTTCGGCCCGCCGCGCGCCATATCCCAGCCTGAGACCGGCATCGGGGCGGGCACAGCGGCGGCGAGCGGCGAGAGCGCCGAGGGTTTCCAGCCATCGGCAAACACTGCCGGCGTGGTCAGGATAAAGAGCTTCCGGCCTTCCCTCGGCGTTGGGCGCGGCCAAGCGATGGGATTGGGGAGGGCACGGAGATGCACCTGGCGTGCTTCACCGCCGAGCCGGATAATGCCTTGCTCGGGGAAAGACATCTTCGCCGGCGCGGCAACTTCCAAAAGCAGTGAGACGTTTGGCCTCAGTGCCAGGAAGCCGACGGAAAATATCTGCCCCTCGAGGGCGGTGAGATGTTGCGGCGAAATCGCGACCGAGCTGCGCCGGTCTTCGGCATAAAGCGCGCCAGCGGTGACCAAGGCTTCGGGCGGCGGCACATCGCCGCGGAGAAATTCCGCCATACCGTCAAGTTTGAGATAGCCGGCCACCGCCTCAAGACGGTCATTTCCCTTGTACCACAGAGGCTGCAATCCGTGTTCGGAGCGCCAGCCGGGGAGCGGCTTTCGCAACGGGTCGAGGCGGACGAAGTGCGTATCTTCTGCGTTCTTCTTACGCCTGAGCGTCGCCGGCACTGGCAGCAAGGGGCTCTTGCCGTCGCAGCTGAACCAGGGGCCGCGAAAGCGGAGGCGGCCGATGGCGGCGATTTTTTCTCCTTGCGCAGCGCAGGCCTCGCCGAAACTGGCGCCGCGCTTGATGTCTCGCGCTAAGGCGGGAAAATCGCAGCCGGCGCGCGCGAGCAACCAACTGCGCACGGCACCCGCCACCGTCTGCGGCTGCGGGAGACCGGAGCGAACCTGCGCCGCCGCCTCGAAGGGCCGGCCATCACGGAAAAACAGCAAGTCGAGCGGTGTCAGAGCAAACGCGTGCGTTGTCATGGCGGTGCTCATCGGTCATGCCCGCGGGCGAGAAATGAGGCCGATTGCGCCAGAATGGCGACCGTTTCCGCCAACGCCCCTCCGGTGTCGCCCGCTTTGCAGGCACGAAAGAGCGCGCAAGCCCGCTCCTTCGTCTCCGGCGAAATTTCTGCCCGGAGGAGCAGGCGGCGGAATTCAGCCTCAATCGCGGTGGATGGGAGACCATCGAGTGTCGGCGCTTCGGCGCGCAGGCGATAGGCCCAGCGGTCACTATCTCGCAAAAATGCCTGGCGCAGGGCGTCGAGTTGACCGACCATCTCCCATGGCATCGTAGAGTCCGCATGTTCGCCAGACCGACGCATGATACGAAGGGCAAGCCTGTTCCTCCCCTTGGCTTTCGCCATTTTTTCGGCGTTGCGCGCCGCATCGAGCGCAGCCCGAAGGTCTTCCTTATAGTGCACCACCGCGATGCCCATTGAGAGGCTGGCCTTAATGCCCATGCACGCGTCCTCGGAAAACGCCTCCCGGAGTGCTATCGCGCAGGTGAGCGCGGTCTCCACTGGCACCAGGGCAAGGACATCATCGCCACCCGCATAAACCAAGGCGCCATCGGCCGCCTTGACAATCTCTGGCACGCGGATGGTCGCAAAGTGATGAAGCGCGGCACTGATGGCGGCATGCAGCGCCGGCCCCACCGGGCGATGGGCATCGAGACCGGCTTTGCCCGCATCGCCAAGCTTTTCATAGTAGCAACGGAGCTTCGGATGCATCACCTCGCGCAGCTTGGGGGTTTTGCGGCCGGCCAGCCAGTCGCCCATGTTATCGCCGTCGGCAAGCAAAATGGCGTAATAGGAGGGCGGTTCGGGCAGGTTTATGTCGGTGTTGCGTGCCTCGGCGACGCGCTGGCGAATTTTTTTCTGGTCGACATCGTCTTCCAGCGCGTGCTCGCCGTGAAGCCATTGGCCGTTCCAGTTTGGGAATTCGGCTGGGTTTATGTTGGCGCGATTGAGCCAAATCCGCGCCGCCAGGGTCGCGGTATCTGCGAACCGGTCGGCGCGCAAAACATCCTGAAGAAACGGGGCCGCCAGGGTCGCGGTATCTGCGAACCGGTCGGCGCGCAAAACATCCTGAAGAAACGGGGCGGCGAACCGCTTGACCAAGCTGATGGCGCAAAGCCGCTCGCCTTCGCGCACCCGCACGCCTTCTTTGTTGAAGCTCGTCATCTGTTGCCAGAACTGCCCGCTCTCCGCCAAATCGGCCGGCCCCATCTGGTCGAAACTGCCCAGAATAGTGCATTTCAGCGGATGACCGCCGGCTCGCGGCGGCATTACCGGTACCGGCCGGCAAAGTCGCGCCGCTTCCGCTATCCGGGCCACCGTTTCGATTTGCGCCTGCCACCGGCCGGCCTGGTCTTGGGGATAACGCGGGCGGTCTTCTAACGGAATAGCTTCGGCCATCGCCCGGATAGCGGCACTTTCTGGCCAAGCCGCCTCGAAATTCTTCCCGACCAAAGAAGCGCATTCGGCATCCGATAGCGCGCGCTCCGGGACAGCAATCCAGGAAATTTCCGGGAGCGTTACGATTTGCTCAGACCAGCGCTCATCCCAACCCGGGAATGCGTCGCCGAGTTGTTCACTCAGAAAGCTGCGAACGTTTTCGGCGAGACCTGTCCATGCCGTGCGCGCCGCCTGCTCGCAACGTTCACCGATTTTCCGGCTGATTTCGCCATCGCGGCCATAGGGAACGAGTGCGAGAAAACGATTAGGCAAACCGGTCACTGCGCCCGGCGCAGGCTCGGATTTATTCACCCCCTTTTTTTTATTGAGCCAGAGGTCCAGCAAGGCATTGCCGCGCAGCGAAGGGAAGACGAAGGCGGCTGGGCCATACTCCTCCAAAATCGGCTTCATGGCTTCAAACGCGAGCCAGGAGAGCAGGTAACTTCCACTCCACAAATCACGCAACGACCGTGCGGCGGCGATAAAGCTTTGTACCGGCCCGAGGGAAAAACTCAGAAAACCTCGCCCCGCATTCGGCTCATACAGAGCGGCGGCGATACCGGTTGTGATGTCGAGGTGATGCCAGAGTGTATGGTCGGGAAGGCGCGTGTCGGCAGGGAGATGGCGCCAATCTTCGTTGAACGCTTTCGCAACGTCCTCGGGTAGATGCCGCCAAAGCGTGAGAAAGCGCTTCTCTAGGGTATCCGCGTTACGCAGTAAATTTTTGAGCACCTCTATCAGGCGGCCTTCGTCAACAACACCGGCGTTGAGTTCGCGTGTGGCGGCAGAAAGCGGATGAGCGATGGTGAAACGTCCTCCCTCCCGAGGCCCGATGGCGCGGCTGTAATCAGCCCCTGGGGTTGGCATCGGGATGCGTTCGGAAATTGCCGCGAGTTGGTCGGGAAGTTGCGCTTGCGTTTTGGCTTCTTGGCGGCCAATGTCTTCGCTCAGGACAACCGACAAGTATCGGCGGGCTCGTTGCTCGTGGCCCCTGATGTCGAGCGCTTTGTCGGGCGGGTCGTGGAGGAACACGGTCAGCAAATGCCTTGCCATGTCATCGTTCATTGCACATCCTCCCCCGTTATTGTGATGGCGCTCGGGTCAAGAGAGAGCGCGAAACGTGTCCGCGGCCTTTTGCCAATCGGCTGCAGCATATAGGGCGTTGCGGCGCTGCCGAGAGTTGTCCGAAGCGCTTTGTGAAGAGCAGCCTTCTTTTGCTCGAAATAGTCCTTCATATCGTCCGGGCCGGCGGGTAATCCGTGGCGCACGCGTTCCCAGCGGCCATTATCGTCGCCGTGAAGTCGTTGATAGACAGACTTGATTTCCTGGGCCGATAATTCGCGCCAACTGACGGGCGCGCCTTGCCGCCGGCGTAAGATAAAGCAGACGTAGAAGGCCAGAAGGAGCGGAGGTAGCGGCACCACCACGTCTTGGCATACAAGCTGTCTTCTCGGGATATCGAGATGAAGGTGTGGTGCAGCGAAGGCGCGCTGAACCCGCGCAACCGTCTCGCCATAGGTGGTCGTGCCGGCCAACAAATCTGCCGGCATTCCATGACGCAATCGAACAAACGGAATTTCTGCGAGGGTAATTTTGGCTTCATCGGTCGATACCGGGCGACCGCCCTGGCCGAGCAGAACCTTCGGCACGCGACGAGGAAAGAAGAACTCAGGATGGGTTTGGAAGGGATCGTTTACGAGAACATGAGAGAGTGTATCTTGCGGTCGGCCGTATAAAGAGAGGGCGTAGCCGAGCAGGAAGCTCATGGTCTTCCGCCCTCCTGCAATCGGGACATGCAAGCGGGTTACAGGGTCAGCCGTCAACGACCGCACCAGCGTGCAAATTGTGTTGGCCGCCGCCTCATTGTCGACGTCGCTGTTGATATCCATGAGCGGCTTTCCGTCCATGCCAGGTATCACATGAATGGAATTTGGGCTCAGAGCCTCTGCGAGCGCGGGGCAATCAAGGTCGAAGGCAAGGTCGGCTAGGCCATACCTCAACATCAAATCTATCCGCCGCCGCCCCTCCTCGGTGGTGAGAAGATGAATTTCGTCTGGAACGAACGATGGTCTCGCAGTTGCGAGAACATAAAGGCTTTCTGTCACGACCTGGGGCGTGAGGCCGACGGCTGAAAGGAAAATTCTGCGCGGGCGGGACGCGTTGGGCATGAGGGTATCGTGCAGGATTTCAGCGCGTGTGACTAGCATCGTAAGCTTGCGAATATTCCGTCGAGCGACGGTTTTGCTACGGGCGGAAAATGGCGACATCCCCCTGGGTTCGCTCGCCGGAGGATGGGAATTTGATTCGGTGGAAAGAAAATTACGATTTCGGGTCGAGGATGTGTGAACCGCCCCGGGAATCCCGGGGGCTCCATTTCTTGAGTATGGCGTAGCGATGGAAAAGCGGAAGATATCGAACAGATTTTCACCTAAGGTCCGTGAACGAGCAGTGCGGATGGTTCTGGAGCATGGCAAGGAGCATGCGTCGCAAGGTGGTGTCTCGGATGATATGGAAATTGCTGTTGTCAACGAAAGGCGTCGCCAACGGCGCACCGGCCAGACCGCCATGGACGTTCATGTCGGGCTGATGTGCCCTCGCACGATTTGCAGATCTCGCAATGGCATGACATGGTAGCAATATTGCCATAACAGAGTGGCGAATGGCCGAGAGGAAGCGGAGGTCGTGGCTAAGCCATTCTTTGAGCAGCCGATTTTGAACTCCCCCTATGCCGTCCCGACTCGCCATCATGCGCTCGATGCGGACGGCCAGCCGCTTGACCTGCCGCCAATCGAGGGGCGCCGCAGCCCGCGTTATGTGGCCCCCGTGCCACCGCCCAGGAAGCAGAAGGGCAGAGCCAAGCAAGGCAGCCTGGCGCTCGGTGATCCCAGCGGCCTGTCGACCGATGCGCAGGCCTACAACCCATCGCCGATCATCAACGAAATTCGGAACCAGGTTGCCTCCTGGCGGGATCTCCGCAATCCGGCCGACTGGGGTGTCACGCCTGCCACCCAGCGCCTCCTCCAGCACTGGCGTCGCCAAGACGGGTGGCAGGAACAGCGCCCCTTCTTCTGCCAGGTGGAGGCGGCCGAGACCGCTATCTGGCTGACCGAGGTCGCCGGCCGCCGGCCGCAGCACGCCCATCTCTGGCGCCACCTTCGGGCGGCGAACGAGCAGGCCAACCCCGAACTGCTGCGCATCGCCCTCAAGATGGCGACGGGGGCCGGCAAGACCACGGTGATGGCCATGCTGATCGCCTGGCAGACCGTCAACGCCGTTCGCAGCCCGAACAGCGCGCTGTTCAGCCGCGGATTCCTGATCATCACCCCCGGCATCACCATCCGTGACCGGCTGCGGGTGCTGCTGCCCGACGATCCTGATGCCTACTACGCGAAGCGCGAATTGGTGCCGACCGACATGCTGCCCGAGCTCGGCAAGGCCAAGATCGTGCTGACCAACTACCACGCCTTCAAGCGGCGCGAGACGATGGAGGTCTCCAAGGTCGGCCGCTCCCTCCTGCAGGGGCGCGGCGATCCCGTGAAGACCACCGAGACCGAAGGCGCGATGCTCAGCCGCGCCTGCGGCGAGCTGCTCACCCTGAAGAACGTCGTCGTCATCAACGACGAGGCGCATCATTGCTACCGGGAAAAGCCCGAGGGCGACGAGGAGCCGGTCGGGGCGGAGGAACGTGAGGAAGCGAAGCGCAACACCGAAGCCGCGCGTCTCTGGATTTCCGGCATCGAGGCGCTCAAACGCAAGGTTGGCGTGCGGACCGTGTACGACCTTTCCGCCACCCCCTTCTTCCTCCGCGGCTCCGGCTATGTCGAAGGCACGCTGTTCCCCTGGACCGTCAGCGACTTCTCGCTGATCGACGCCATCGAATGCGGCATCGTCAAGCTGCCCCGCGTTCCTGTAGCGGACAATCTGCCAAGCGGCGACGCACCGCTGTATCGTGACCTGTGGAAGCACATCGGCAAGCGGATGCCGAAGAAGGGCGCGGGCAAGTCGGGCGCGCTCGACCCGCTCTCGATCCCGGCCGAATTGCAGACCGCGCTCTACGCCCTCTACAGCCACTACGACAAAGAATCGGAGGCCTGGGAGTACGTCGGGATCAACGTGCCGCCGGTGTTCATCGTGGTCTGCAACAACACCGCGACCTCGCGGCTGGTGTATGAATGGATCGCCGGCTTCGAGCGGCCGGGGGAAGACGACGAGCCGGAGGTCAAGCATCGCGGGCACCTGGCCCTGTTCCAGAACTATGACCAGCACCACCAGCGCCTCGCCCGGCCGAATACGCTGCTGATCGACAGCGCGCAGCTTGAATCCGGTGAAGCGCTCGACCCCGCCTTCCGCGACATGGCCGGCCCGGAGATCGCGCAATTCAAGCGCGACCTGGTGGAGCGCACGGGCGACGCCAAGGCCGCCGAGCAGATCACCGACGAACAATTGCTGCGCGAGGTGATGAACACGGTCGGGCGCCACGGCGCGCTCGGCGAGCGCATCCGCTGCGTTGTCTCCGTCTCCATGCTGACCGAGGGCTGGGACGCCAACACCGTCACCCACATCCTCGGCATCCGTGCCTTCGGCACGCAGTTGCTCTGCGAGCAGGTGGTCGGTCGCGGGCTGCGGCGGCAATCCTACGATCTGAACGGCGACGGCCTGTTCAACGTGGAATATGCCGACATCCTGGGCATCCCGTTCGACTTCGCGGCCGATCCGGTCGTGGCCCCCGTCACCCCGCCCAAGCGCAGCGTGCGGGTGCAGGCGATGCGCGACCGCGCGGCGCTGGAGATCGTGTTTCCACGCGTGGGCGGCTACCGGGTCGATATGCCGCAGGAACGCCTGACAGCGCAGTTTACGGAGGACAGCCGGCTCACACTGACGCCGGAGCTCGTTGGCCCCTGCACGGTGCTGATGGAGGGGATCGTCGGCGAAGGCGTGGAGCTGAATGTCGAGGATCTGTTCCGCACGATGCGCCCCAGCACCATCTCCTTCCACCTTGCCAAGCGGCTGCTGGAAACCCGTTTGCGCGACCCAGGCGGGGACTGGCCCACGCATCTCTTCGGGCACGCACAGCGTGTCGTCCGCGAGTGGCTGGATGGCGGCTACCTGGTCGCCCATGGGGTGCCGCGAGCGGCGGTGGCCGTGTATCTGGAACTGGCCGAGAAGGCGGTGGAACGCATCTACCTCGCCTGCCAGCGCAGCGCGCCGGGCGAGCAGCGGATTAAGGCGATCCTCGACCCCTACAACCCGCGCGGCTCCACCCGCTTCGTCAACTTTACCACCACGAAGACGGTCTATGAAACCGACCGGACCAGGTGCCACGTCAATTACGCCGTCTGCGACAGCGACTGGGAGGCGGAATTGGCGCGGGTGCTGGAACGCCATCCGCGCGTGCTGGCCTACGTGAAGAACCAGGGCATGCAGTTCGAGGTGCCGTATCGGGACGGCGCCATTCCGCGCCGCTACCTGCCGGACTTTCTCGTGCGGCTCGATGACGGGCAGGAAGACCCGCTGACCCTGATCCTGGAGACCAAGGGCTATCGCGGCGGGGACGCGCAGTTGAAAGCCGAGACGATGCGCACCCTCTGGGTGCCGGGCGTCAACAATATCGGCGGCTTTGGCCGCTGGGCCTTCGAGGAGTTTCGCGACGTGTTTGCGATCGAGGAAAGTTTCGCCCGCCTGGTAGACAGCCTGCTCCCTTCTCCCTCCCCCTCGTGGGGAGGGACAGGCGGCGAAGCCGCCAGGGTGGGGCCATGACACCCAGCCCCACCATCGCCCGCGCCCGCGCCATGCGCAGCGCGCTCACCCCGCCGGAAGCCAGCCTCTGGGTCGCCCTTCGTCGCCTGCGCGGCGACGGGTTCCACTTCCGCCGCCAGGCCCCGTTTCGCGGCTACTTCCTGGATTTCGTCTGCTACGCCTACCGCCTCGTCGTCGAGGTCGATGGCGCGCAGCACGGGGAGCCGGAACAGGCGCGCCACGATACGATCCGGGATGGGGTGCTGGCGCGCGAAGGATTCCGCACGCTGCGCTTTGCAGCAGTGGATGTGCTGGGCAACCTTGAGGGCGTCGTCGCGGCGATTCGGCTGGCGCTCACCCCCCCACCCGGCGCTGCGCGCCACCCTCCCCACACGGGGGAGGGAGACCCCACCCTGGCGGCTTCGCCGCCTGTCCCTCCCCACATGGGGGAGGGAGAAGGAAGACGGTGATGGCGAAAGAACCGAAGACCCGGCGCGTCGAGACGCTGACCCATGACGAAGCGCGGCGGAAGAACATCCCGACCGCCGAGTTGCAGACCTTTCTGGATGCGGAGGCGGACGCGAAGCAGTTTGGCCCCGTTTCCTACGCGCGGGCGCGGCCTTTGGCGGAAGGGGAGACAAGGGCGCGCGATGAGGACCGCGACCCGCAGCTGATCTGGAACGGCGTGCGCATCCGCCTGACGCAGGAGCAGGTGCGCCAGTTGGCCGAGAGCGGCGAGGTCGCGATCGGCGATGCGCAACTGGTTTGGCGCGGGAAAGACACGCAGGATTGGTCCGATCTGATCGTCCAGGCGCCGCCGCTCTATATCCAGGAAAAAATCCACCCCAAAGCGATCATCGACGATCTCCAACGCCACTCCTCCCCCCGAAGTGGGGGAGGTGCCGGCGCAGCCGGCGGAGGGGGGGAGTGGCAACCCGACCTCTTCGCCGATTTCAACGGCGTGGCGCCGGATGCGCGGACCGAGTTCTATCAGCACGACGCGCACTGGTCGAACCGTATGATCCTGGGTGATTCCTTGCAGGTAATGGCGAGCCTCGCCGAGCGCGAGTCCTTACGCGGCAAGGTGCAATGCATCTATTTCGACCCGCCCTACGGCATCAAGTTCAACAGCAACTGGCAGGTCAGCACACAGAGCCGGGACGTGAAGGACGGCAAGCGGGAGGATATCTCGCGCGAGCCGGAGCAGGTGAAGGCGTTCCGCGATACCTGGAAGGACGGCATTCACTCCTACCTGACCTATTTGCGGGACCGGCTGACGGTGGCGCGAGAGTTGCTGACCGAGAGCGGGTCGATCTTCGTGCAGATCGGGGATGAGAATGTTCATCGCGTGCGGGCGGTGATGGATGAGGTTTTTGGCGTCGAGAATCAGGTGTCGCTGATCACCCTTACGAAGACAACGTCAGCAACAAATGACTTCATATCTGGCGTTGCTGACTATGTTCTCTGGTACGCGAAACGAAGAGAAGCAGCCAAATATCGAGAACAATACAAGATTAAGGCGGTCGGAGGCGACGGCGCTGCCCACTACAATGGCGTTTGGAGCAGTGACGGCTCACGCCGCAGAGCCACAGCCGACGAGAAAGCGGGCCGCACGGAACTGCCTAACGGTTCGGTCTTTTTCACCGCTGACCAGCTCCAATCGGCGAGTATGGGACGCGAGAAGGGCGAGGGTGCTGCGTCTTGGTTTCAGGTTAACGTTGATGGGCAAAGCTTCACGCCGACTATGCAGAGCCGCTGGAAAACCAGCGAAGTTGGAATGGAGCGTCTTCGGAAGGCCGATCGCCTGATACCGCAAATGACCGCGCTTCGATATATGCGCCGTATCGACGACTTCGCTGCCTATGCCATCAACAACGTCTGGACCGACTTTGGTGGAGCATCTGACAAGACCTATGTAGTTGAGACCAATCCGCGAATTGTCGAGCGCTGCATCCTCATGGCCACCGACCCCGGCGACCTCGTGCTCGATCCAACCTGCGGCTCCGGCACCACCGCCTACGTCGCCGAACAATGGGGCCGCCGCTGGATCACCCTCGACACCAGCCGCGTCGCCCTCGCGCTCGCCCGCACGCGGCTGATGAGCGCGCGCTACCCCTACTACCTGCTGGCGGACAGCCGCGAGGGCCGCGCCAAGGAGCAGGAAATCACCGGCCGGCCGGCGCCCGAAGGCCCAACGCACGGCGATATCCGCCAGGGCTTCGTCTATGAACGCGTGCCGCATGTCACGCTGAAATCCATCGCCAACAACGCCGAGATCGACGTGATCTGGGAGCGCTGGCAGCAAACCCTCGAACCCCTGCGCGAGAAACTCAACAACTCCCTCCCCCGAAGTGGGGAGGGACAGGCCGGCGCAGCCGGCCAGGGTGGGGGGCGGGGCCGCATACCCCCACCCGGCGCTGCGCGCCACCCTCCCCACAAGGGGGAGGGAAAAGGATACGAAGAATGGGAGATTCCGCGCGAGGCTGATCCGTCCTGGCCCGAGGAAGCGCGCGCCGCGCACGCCGCTTGGTGGGAAGCCCGCATCGCCCGCCAGCGCGAAATCGACGCCTCCATCGCCCGCGCCGCCGATGTCGAACTCCTCTACGACCGGCCCTATGAGGACAAATCCCGCGTGCGCGTCGCCGGGCCGTTCACGGTGGAAAGCCTCTCGCCGCACCGGGTGATCCCCGCCGACCAGCAAGACAACGAAGAAGAACTCGCCCCCGCCGCCGCCAAGCGCCGCCGCGCGCTGGAAGCCGCCCCGCCCACCGACTTCGCCGCCATGGTGCTAGAAAACCTCCGCACCGCCGGTGTGCAGGGCCGCGACAAGGCGGACCGCGTGCGCTTCACCGCCCTGCAGCCCTGGCCGGGCCGCTGGATCGGCGGCGAGGGCACCTATCTGGAAGGGCCGGACGGCAAGCAGGCGGAACGCCGCGCCGCCATCTTCATCGGCCCGGAATTCGGCACCCTCGCGCGCCCCGACCTCGTCGCCGCCGCGCGCGAGGCCGCGGATGCGCGCTTCGATCTCCTGGTCGCCTGCGCCTTCGCCTACGACGCCCATGCCAGCGAGCTCACACGCCTCGGCCCGCTCAACATCCTGCAGGCCAAGATGAACCCCGACCTGCACATGGCCGACGACCTCAAGAACACCGGCAAGGGCAATTTGTTCGTGGTGTTCGGCGAGCCGGACATCGACATCGAGCGGCTGGACGGCGATCAGCTGCGCGTCCGGGTGAAGGGCATCGACGTGTTCGACCCCAACACCGGCGAAATCCGCGCCGACGACGTGAAGGGCATCGCCGCCTGGTTCATCGACACCGATTACGACGAGGAAAGCTTCTTCGTCCGCCACGCCTACTTCCTCGGCGCGAACGATCCCTATAAGGCGCTGAAGACGTCACTCAAGGCGGAGATCGACGAAGCAGCCTGGGCGAGCCTCTATCGCGACATCAGCCGCCCATTCCCCCGCCCGGAGTCCGGGCGGATCGCGGTGAAGGTGATCAATCACTTCGGGGATGAGGTGATGAAGGTGTATGGCGTGTAGCTGGTGGACTTCCGTATCGCCGACAGCTTCACCGACGCCCTGGCCCGCCTGCCGGCGCAGGACCAGAAGGCGGTGAAGACCTCGGCGTTCGATCTCCAGCTCGATCCCTCCGCGCCGGGCTTGCAGTTCCACCGGATCGAGAAATCCAAGGATCCGCATTTCTGGTCCATCCGCGTCAGCCGCGATCTGCGCATCATCGTCCACAAGACGGCCGACAGCCTGCTGCTCGCCTATGTCGATCATCACGACAAGGCCTATGCTTGGGCCGAGCGGCGGCGGATCGAGGCGCATCCCCGCACCGGCGCCGTGCAGATTGTGGAGGTGCGCGAGCGGGTCGAGCAAGCAGCGCCGGACCTGTTCACCCCGCCGCCGCAACCCGCGGCCCCCGCGCCGCCGCCGGAACCGCCCTTGTTCGCCCAGCTCGCCGCGGACGACCTGCTCGCGGTCGGCGTGCCCGAGGACTGGCTGGCGGCGGTGCAGGCCGCGACCGAAAGCCGCTTCTTCGACCTCGCGCCGCATTTGCCGGCCGAGGCCGCGGAGGCGCTGCTGGAATACGCCGCCACCGGCCGCCTGCCGAAACCGGAGCCAGTTCCCGCGACGATCGACCCGTTCGCCCACCCGGACGCCCAGCGCCGCTTCCGCACCGTAGAAAATCTGGCCGAGCTGCAAGCCGCGTTGGACGCACCCTGGGAGAAATGGGCGGTTTTTCTCCACCCCTCCCAGCGCGGCGTGGTGGAGCGCGCCTTCAACGGCCCGGCGCGCGTGGCTGGATCGGCCGGCACCGGCAAGACCGTGGTCGCCCTGCATCGCGCCGCCCGCCTCGCCCGCGCGGATGCCGGCGCCAAGGTGTTGCTGACCACCTTCTCCCAGCCGCTGGCCGACGCGCTGTCGCGCAAGCTCGCGGTGCTGACCGCGGGGGAAGCGGAGGTGCGGGCGCGGATCACGGTCGCGTCCTGGGAGCGGCTGGCCGATGAGCTTTATCAGCTTGCCTTCGCCCGCCGGCCGCGCGTCGCGCCAAGCGATCAGGTGCGCGCGGCGCTGGTCGCCGCCGCTCAGGCGCAGGGGGTCGGCACGTTTTCCGACCGGTTCCTGCTCGGCGAATTTACCCAGGTCGTCGATGCCTGGCAGGTGGAAAGCTTTGAGGCCTATACCGGCACGCCGCGGAGTGGCCGCAAGAGCCGGCTCGGCGCCCGCCAGCGGGAACGGCTGTGGCCGGTCTTCGTCGCCGCGCGGGCGACGCTGGACGAGCAGGGGCTGATGACCTGGCCGCAAGTGTTTGGTGCTGTGGCCGCGGGCTACGGCGAGCGCGCCGCCAAGCCTTTCACGCATATCGTCGTCGATGAGGCGCAGGACCTTGGCGTGGCGGAACTGCGTATGCTCTGCGCGCTGGCGCCGGGTGGGGCCGACGCACTGTTCTTTGCCGGCGATCTCGGCCAACGCATCTTCCAGCCGCCGTTCTCCTGGAAGGCGCTCGGGGTCGATGTGCGCGGACGATCGACAACGCTGAAGGTGAACTACCGGACCTCCCACCAGATCCGCGAGGCGGCGGACCGGCTGCTGCCCGGCGTGATCCGCGACATGGACGGGCGCGAGGAGGCGCGGCGTGGCACCATCTCCGTCTTCGATGGCCCAGCGCCGGAGATCGTGCGCGCCGCTGACCAGCACGCGGAGACGGCGGCAGCCATCGCGTTCATCGCCGCCGCGCGCGCCGGCGGGATCGATGCCGAGGAAATCGGCGCCTTCGTTCGCTCGCGCGCCCAGCTCGATCGGGCGCGGCGGGCGGTGGAAGGGGCCGGGCTGGTTCCGGTCGAGAGCAACGACGCCGGGGCCGGCAAGGAAGGCCATGTGCTGATCGGCCCCTTCCCTCTGGCGAAGGGGCTGGAATTCAAGGCGGTCCTGGTTCTCGCCTGTGACGATCAGGTGCTGCCGCTGCAGCAGCGGATCGCTGACGCAACGGATGAAGCCGATCTCGACGAGATCTACGAGACTGAACGCCAACTGTTCTACGTCGCCTGCACACGCGCGCGGGACCGGTTGCTTGTAACCGGAGTGCAGCCGGTTTCGGAGTTTCTGGACGACTTGGAGAGTGGCTGAGCGGCAGCAGCAGCGGAACCATATCGGAGGACGGGCCAATGAGACAAAATCTACGGGCAGATTCGCAACGATCCAAGGGGATCGCGCCGAGATTCGGGTGTCTTCCGACGCCACGTGTGCCGGTCACCCAGAGATGAACGCGCCTTCGGTTCCACGGCAGAGCCCATTCCAGACTGCGAGCCTCGCGGCGCAAGGATGGATCGCAAAACACCTGCCGGCGGCGCACCGGCCGAACCAGCCCCGGGCAACAGGGGCGCTGGGACGATTCCGTTTGAACTCTGAGCGTCGCGCCGAACTTGCGACGCTACTCGCGACCCACTTGGCGCATCTGCCGGATCCTCCGCGGAGCCTTGCCGGACAGTTCTGCCTTTTGGCTGTTCAGGCACTGCGCGTGCGCGCTGCCGGCCAACCTTGGAAGTGGGGCACCATCGAGCAAAGGGCTGCCTGCCCACCTTCGTCCGATACATCAGGAAAAAATGAAAGGCCCGGTGCCGCCTACGCCGCCGCAACCACGCGTGTCGGCGTGACGCTGTTTGGGGCTCCTTTGAACGTGGCAGATGTCCAATGACAGTTACAGCGCAGGTTCTCTTCGACAAACCGCAACAAGAAATAGCGTCTCTGCTCTGCGATCGCTTGTCCCGCTGTAGCCAGGCGCGGCTTGTTGCCGGCTTTATGACGGTTGAGGGGCTGGCGGCTATTGAGCAACCGCTCCGAGACAATCCCGGCAAGCTGGCACAGCTGGTGGTTGGAGCAGCCACTTGGCGCGCGTTTGAAGCTCTGGATCAGCTCCGAACGGGAGGCGTTGCGCCCAGCGCGCTGCACGTCCATCTCGGGCATACCCGGGCAACTGGGCCTGGCGCGACTCATCGTTTCTATCGTTATCACCCTATGCCTCACAGCAAGGTCTACCTGATGGAAATGCCGGACGGGACAAGTGCCGCTTTCATCGGCTCCCACAACCTAACCGGTTTCGCATTGCTCGGCTTGAATGGCGAAGCAGGGGTATTGCTCGAAGGACCCTCGCATGAAGCGCAGTTCGTCGCCATACGACAGCACATCGCCGATGCCGTAGCCCAGGCGATCCCCTATGACCCGACAATGAAGGATGCTTACGCTTGGTGGACGACCCAGTTCATGGAAGGGATGCGGGACAAAACTCGCGACACCCCCGAGCCTGATGAAGCCGAAAACAAGCGCACCGTGGTCGTTCTTGCCGCCCGAGCGTCATCGCCGCTGCCAAAGGAAGGCGATATCGTCTACTTCGAGTTGCCGAGCGCCCTGCGCGGGAGCATTCGAACGCTCGACACGGAGGTTCACATCTACCTCTTCAGCACCCTGCCTTCATCGCCGCGCGCCGCGCTCGCTGATCTTGGTAACGCGACAAAATCGCTTTGGTGCACAACGCAAGGTCTCGAATCCGACGGCGGAGGCGCTGAACTTAACGCTGACTGGTTCATCGACGATAGGCGCCAGCCAGAGCTGAAGCCGACGAACCGGCCCTTCCGACCGCAGCCCTCGCCGGAGATCGAACAGGTGCGAGTGCAGGTGCACAAAGCCGTCTTTGGGAGATTCGAGTATCTCTTCGACTACGGAAAGCGAAGCTGGGTTCCTGAGTTTGACCAAGACCAGGTTCTGTCACTGCCTGAGGAAACACGTGGCATCCTCACACCACTCAACCTTATTCCGCGAGAGGATCAGCCCTGGCAGCGGGTTCGAGGGCTGGTTCCCGAAGAGGCCGGAAACAGCGGTAACAGCGAGGGCTACAAGCAGGCTCTGGCGGAGACATCTCCGGAGTCCGGTGCCTATGTCTTGTTCTCGCTGAGACGCCGAAGCGATCGATCACGGCATGGCGACCAGCACAAAAGACGGAGGAAGCCACGGTAACGGGTCATAAGGGAAGGAGATGCCTAGGCCACGCGAGTGTCTCTGGCACTCAAACGCATGATGCTCGATCACTGATGCACCAGACCTGGGATGAGATAGTGTGTGGCCAGATTCACCCAGTCGTCGTGCCGCGGCGGCTCGTGCGAGATTGGGCTGGACTTGCCGCCGGAACGGAGCGTCATGGCTGGCCATGCCCGGCGAGCCGGGCTCGCGTCGGTGACGGGGCATGGGGCCTCGTCGCAACCGACGGAGGCCGATCATGGCGAAATCTTCTTCATCCAATACCCCCAAGCACCGCGCCCACAAGGCGTCCGCGAGCGAGCGCGGCGCGCGCCGGACGACAGAAACGGCCCCGGCCAATGATCGCCGGGTGGCCGAGCCGAAGGCGCTCCCGGCGCCGCAGTCTGCATCACAGACATCGCCGACCAAACTGGCCATCCTGCTTGAGTTGCTGCGCCGTCCCGGCGGCGCCACGGTGGCGGAGATGATGCGAGCGACCGGCTGGCAGGCCCATTCGGTGCGCGGTGCGATGGCGGGCGCGCTCAAGCGGCGCGGCATTCCCATCGACAGCGCCAAGGCCGACGGTGTCCGCCGCTACAACGCCTCCGCAGCGGCCATCATCCCGGAGACCGCGTGATGACCGGTCTCCCGGAGATCCTGGCCGAGCTGCCCAACCTTACGCTCGAGCAGCTCCGAACCCGATGGCGGCGGCACTTCGGCGCCCCGCCGGCCCTCTGCAGCCGCGACCTGTTCCGCCGCGCCCTCGCCGAGCGGCTGCAGATGGAGGCGTTCGGCGGCGATCCCGCCTACGACCAGCGCCTCCGCGCGGAACTCGCCCGGCTGCGCCCTGGCCGCAAGCCGGTGGTCGACCGGCCGCGCTATCGCGCCGGTGCGATGCTGGAGAAAGTGTGGCAGGGAAGGCGCCATCACGTCGAAGTAATGACCAACGGCTATCGCTGGGAGGGCAAAACGTTTCCCAGCCTTTCGGCGGTGGCGCGCGCGATCACCGGGGCACGCTGGAATGGCCCGCGCTTCTTCGGCCTGCGCGCCAACGACAAGGCGGAGTGATCCATGTCCCACCCGATCCGCTCCGCCATCTATACGCGCAAATCCTCCGAGGAGGGGTTGGAGCAGAGCTACAACTCGCTCGATGCCCAGCGCGATGCCTGCGCCGCCTATATCCTGTCGCAGGCCGGGGAGGGCTGGGCGCTGCTGCCGCAAACCTATGACGATGGCGGCTTCTCCGGCGGCACGCTGGAGCGCCCGGCGCTGCAACGCCTGCTCGGCGAGATTGAGGCGCGGCGGGTCGACGTGGTGGTGGTCTACAAGGTCGACCGCCTGACCCGCGCGCTCGCGGATTTTGCCCGCATCGTCGAGATCCTGGACCAGAACGGCGCCAGCTTCGTCTCGGTGACCCAGGCCTTCAACACCACCACCAGCATGGGGCGGCTGACGCTCAACGTGCTGCTCTCCTTCGCCCAGTTTGAGCGCGAGGTTACCGGCGAGCGCATCTGCGACAAGATCGCCGCTTCCAAGAAGCTCGGTCTGTGGATGGGGGGCATCGTTCCCCTCGGCTATCGTGCCGCCGGGCGCACGCTCGAGATCGTCGAGGCCGAAGCGGCGACGGTGCGCCACATCTTCCGCCGCTACGAGGAACTCGGCTCGGTGCACCGGCTGCGCGACGAACTGGCCGAAGCCGGAATCATCTCAAAACGCCGGAGCGATCGCGCCGGCCGGGTGATCGGCGGCAAGCCATACGACCGCGGCGCGCTCTATCACCTGCTGCGCAACCCGCTCTATTGCGGCGACATCCGCCACAAAGAGGTGAGCCACCCTGGCCGGCATCCGGCCATCATCGCGCGCGAGACGTTCGACGCCGTGCAAAAGCGGCTCGATGAAGCCCCCGGGTCTTCAGCCAGGCCCAGGGGAAGCAACCCCAAGGGAAGCCCCACGGCGCATCTGGAGACGCCCGGCATCAAGGCGCCGCTCACCGGCCTGATTTTCGATGCCGCCGGCAGCCGGATGACGCCGGTCAGTGCGCGCAAGAAGGGCGGGGCGGTGTATCGTTACTACGTCTCCCTGCCTCTCCTGACCGGCCAGCGTGGCGCCATTGGCGCCTGCCGGATCAACGCCGTGCGGCTCGAGCAGCAGATTGCTCGCTGCCTCGCCCGCATCGGCCTCGTCCCCGCCGATGGCGAAATAACCGACTGGACGGTCGTCCGGCGGCATCTCCGGCGGGTGGCCATCGGCGGCGAGCGGCTCAGCCTGGTGCTCGCCCCCGCTGATGCGTTGCCGGAGCCTGATACCCTGCGCGCCCGGCTCGGCGGCAACGCTGACATTACGTCGTCCGACGAAGGCATCACCGTGCGCGTGCCGCTGGAGACCGCGCGCCGCAGCGGCGGGATGGCCGTGTTCCACCCCGGCGGCGCGGCGCCGATCGAGCGATCCGAGCGAGACCCGACGCTGGTCTCCGCCCTGATCCGCGCCGAGGCCTGGAAGCGCCGCCTGCTCGACGGCCAGGCCGCGAACCTTGCAACCATTGCCACAGCCGAGGGGGTGACCGCCGCCTACATCACGCGGATGGTGCGTCTCGCCTTCCTCGCCCCCCACCTCAAGCGCCAGATCCTGGAAGGGCGCCAACCCGCCACGCTCACCTTGCAGCACCTCATGACCCGCCCGATCCCGCTCGCCTGGGAGCAGCAGGCGTTCGGCCGGCCGTGATCGCCGCGCCCGAGATCGCGGGTCCGTTCCCTGGTATGGCGAGCCCGTAGCCCTGATCCTGAACAGCACGCCCGCGCGGCTCAAACCAGACCGTCACCGAGGCGGCGGAGACAAAGCACCGGAATCGCCGGCAAATCGGCGCCAAATCCGCTCTTCGCCCCCCCGCAGAGACGCCCCGGATCCGAAAATCCACCGCAAACAGCCCAGGGTTTCGATCAAGGAAGCCTTACCGGCGGTTCACCAGAGACTGCCTGGCGGATGGGGTGGGATTCGAACCCACGGTACGCTTGCACGTACGGCGGTTTTCAAGACCGCTGCCTTCAACCGCTCGGCCACCCATCCGAGACGTTAAAGCGGGGCCGGCCCTTGAGATACTGCGAATCTCGCTCGGCTTGACCGTGGGTCACGCCGTCGTCGTTGCCTCCTCCGCCTCACTCGGCTTCGGGCCGCTGTCCTGGCCCTTGGCAGCAGGATCGCGATCGACCAGCTCGATGACCGCCATGCTGGCTGCATCGCCATACCGAATCCCCGCCTTCAGCACGCGAGTATAGCCGCCAGCTCGCGCCTTGTAGCGATCGGCGAGAGAGCCGAACAATTTCGTGACGATCTTGTCGTCACGCAATTCGGCATGGGCGAGGCGGCGCGCATGCAGGCCGCCGCGCTTGCCGAGCGTGATCAGCCTCTCAGCAACCGGGCGCAGCTCCTTGGCCTTGGGCAAAGTTGTAGTTATCTGCTCGTGCTTCAGCAGGGCCACCGCCATGTTGCGAAACATCGCAAGGCGGTGGCTGGATGTCACGCCGAGCTTGCGGCCCGCTATTCCATGACGCATGGTAGTAATCTCCCGGCAGGCTCAGAACGGCTCGTCCAGCCGCTTGGCGATGTCCTCAATATTCTCTGGCGGCCAGCCCGGCACCGTCAAGCCGAGTGAAAGACCCATGGTGGCCAGCACTTCCTTGATCTCGTTGAGTGACTTGCGACCGAAATTAGGAGTGCGCAGCATCTCCTGCTCGGTCTTCTGCACGAGATCGCCGATATAGATGATGTTGTCGTTCTTTAGGCAATTGGCACTGCGCACCGAAAGCTCAAGCTCGTCAACCTTCCGCAGCATGTTACGATTGAACGGCAAATTATCCTGCGGTTCGTCGGTGCGCGCGTGATGCGGTTCATCGAAATTGATGAATAGCTGTAGCTGATCCTGGAGAATGCGCGCAGCGAGCGCGACCGCGTCTTCCGGGCTCACCGTACCATTGGTCTCCACGGTGAGCAGCAGCCGGTCGTAATCGGTGACCTGGCCAACCCGCGTCGGCTCGACTTTGTAGGAGACCCGCCGCACCGGAGAGTAGATCGCATCAACCGGCATCAGCCCGATCGGGCTGTCCTCCTCGCGATTCTGGCTTGCCGGGACGTAGCCCTTGCCAAGTTCGACGGTGAATTCAATGCCGAGCTTGGCGCCGTCATCGAGCGTGCACAGCACGAGATCACGATTCATGATCTCGATATCGTGCCCGGTCTGGATCTGCCCCGCTTTCACCTCGCCGGGCCCAGTCGCCTGCAATACCATGCGCTTCGGCCCCTCGCCATGCATGCGGAGCGCCAACTGCTTGATGTTCATCACGATGTCGGTGACATCCTCGCGCACGCCGGGAATGCTGCTGAATTCATGCAACACGCCGTCGATCTTGACCGATGTCACCGCCGCTCCTTGCAGCGACGAAAGCAAAATCCGCCGGATAGCGTTACCGAGCGTCATCCCGAAGCCGCGCTCCAGCGGCTCCGCGATAATAGTTACGGTACTGGATCGATCGGCACCCGGCTCGACCCCCAGCTTTTCCGGCTTGATCAGAGACTGCCAGTTCCTCTGGATGATCACGCTTGCCTCATGAAGAAGTTATAGACATTTTCAGCGAAATTGCGCATCCGACTGCCGCGCGCAAGACTAGGTGGTCGCCGGGGCGGCGTCAGACGCGCCGGCGCTTGCGCGGCCGGCAGCCATTATGCGGGATCGGCGTGGTGTCACGGATGGCGGTGATCGAAAAACCCACCGTCTGCAAAGCCCGGAGCGCGCTCTCGCGCCCGGAACCGGGGCCGCTCACCTCGATTTCGAGCGTCTCCATGCCATGTTCGCGCGCCTTGCGCCCGGCATCCTCGGCGGCGACCTGCGCCGCATAGGGCGTCGATTTGCGGCTGCCCTTGAAGCCCTGGCTGCCCGCGGAGGACCAGGCGATCGCATTGCCTTGCGGGTCGGTGATGGTCACCATGGTGTTGTTGAACGTCGCCGCGACATGAGCAACGCCGGAGCTGATGTTCTTGCGTTCTTTCTTACGGGTTCGCGCCGGCGTCGCGGGCTTCGCCATGATTTCCGTCCTGTCCTGATCTGCAACCGAAAGCGGCGCTTGCGCGTCGCGCTATTTCGTTACTTTCTTCTTGCCGGCGATTGCCACCGCCTTGCCTTTGCGGGTGCGCGCATTGGTGTGGGTGCGCTGCCCGCGCACTGGCAGACCGCGGCGATGGCGCAGGCCGCGATAGCAGCCGAGATCCATCAGACGCTTGATGTTCATCGCGTTCTCGCGTCGTAGGTCGCCCTCGACCCGGTATTCGCGATCGATCAGCTCGCGAATCCGTAACACCTCATCATCGCTCAGCTGATTGACCCGGCGCGCATCGGCGATCCCAAGCTTGCGGCAGATTTCCTCCGCCTTGGTCGGCCCGATACCATAGATATAGCGCAGACTGATCGTCACCCGCTTGTTCGTGGGAATATTCACCCCGGCAATACGCGCCACGCCATTTCACTCCTCAACAGCCCGGCAACCGCGCCGGAGCAGACGACATCCCAGCAGGCCACACCCCGAGAACACGCCCAAAAGCGCCGACGCGCCAAACCATTACCTCGCGGGAAAGACGCTGCACCCCCGAACCGGGGGTGCCACGCGAGTTGCGGACTATACGGTCCAAAACCCCTGAGTCAATGTCTTGTGATCAATTTTTCGTGATAATGTCCGCCAGCACACTCTCGATTTCGGCGCTCACTTGGTCAATCTCGGCCATGCCGTCAACCACAAAGAGTTTCCCCTGGGCGCGGTAGTGCGGTAGAATTGGCGCGGTCTGGCGATGATAGGCGGCGAGCCGGGCGGCCACCGTCTCGGCGTTATCATCGCTACGGCGGATGAATTGCTTGCCACCGCAGACATCGCATGTCCCGGCAACCCGTGTTGGCTTAAAGCGGTCGTGATAGCTGGCACCGCAGGTGGCGCAGGTGAAGCGCCCGGCGATCCGCGCCACCAGCGCCGCGTCATCGACCCGGAGTTCGATCACCGCCTTCAGGCTCAGCGCGAGCCGCGCCAGCATCGCATCCAACGCCGTCGCCTGCGGCACGGTGCGGGGAAAACCATCGAGAATAAAACCCCTGGCGCAGTCCGGCTTGGCGATGCGCGCGGCGAGCATGGCAATGATGATCTCGTCGGGCACCAGCGCGCCGGCATCCATGATCGCCTTGGCCTGCAGCCCGATCGGGCTGGAGGCGGCAACCTCGGCGCGTAGCATGTCACCGGTCGAGACCTGCGCAATGCCATACCGCTCTTCCAGGCGCTTGGCCTGAGTCCCCTTGCCGGCCCCCGGCGGGCCGAGCAGGATCAGGTTGAGCCCACCCGCCATCCCCCCCTCTGCCATATTCCCCCCTGCCATCTCAACGTCCCTTGCCACGCACCCGCGCCTTGCGGATCAGGCCTTCATACTGATGCGCCAACAGATGCGACTGGATCTGGGTGATGGTATCCATCGTGACCGAGACAATGATCATTAGGCTGGTACCGCCGAAATAGAACGGCACGCCATAATGGCTGATCAGAATCTCCGGCAGCAGGCATACCGCCGCCACGTAGAGCGCCCCGATGGTGGTCAGGCGGGTAAGAACAAAATCAAAATACTCGGCGGTCGCATTGCCTGGCCGGATGCCCGGGATAAAGCCGCCGTATTTCTTGAGATTGTCCGCCGTCTCCTGCGGGTTGAACACCACCGCCGTGTAGAAATAGCAGAAAAATATGATCAGCGCCGCGTAGAGCACGATATAGAGCGGCTGGCCATGACCGAGCTGGCTGGTCACCCAGGTCACCCAGCCAGGCCCGGTGCCATGCGCGAATCCCGCGACCGTCGCCGGGATCAGCAGGATGGAGCTGGCGAAAATCGGCGGAATGACACCCGAGGTATTGAGCTTGAGCGGCATATGCGTCGCATCACCGCCGAACATGCGGCTGCCGACCTGGCGCTTGGGATATTGCACGACGACGCGGCGATGCGCCCGTTCCATGAATACGATGAAGGCGATCACCCCCACCGCGATCACCATGAAGCCCACGATGAATACCGGCGACAGCGCCCCGGTACGGCCCAGCTCGAGCAGATTGGCCAGGGCATTGGGCAGATTGGCGACGATGCCGGAAAAGATGATCAGGCTGGTGCCGTTGCCGATGCCACGCGCGGTGATCTGCTCACCGACCCACATCAGGAACATCGTCCCGCCGACCAGCGTCACCACCGCGCTCACCCGAAAGAACCAGCCGGGGTCGATCACCGCGGGGCCAAAACTGCCGCGCATGCTCTCAAGCCCGAGGGTGATGCCATAGGCCTGGAACATGGCGATCAGCACGGTGAGATAGCGGGTGTACTGGTTCATCTTTTTCCGCCCGCTCTCGCCCTCCTTCTTGAGGGCCTCGAGCGAGGGTAGTGCCGCCGACATCAACTGCACGATGATGCTGGCGCTGATATAAGGCATGATGTTCAAGGCGAATACCGTCATGCGCCGAAGCGCGCCGCCGGTGAACATGTCGAACATGCCGAGGATGCCGCCGCCATGCTGCGCCATCATCTCGCCCATCACCGAGGTATCGACCCCCGGTAGTGGAATATAGGTGCCGACGCGATAGACGATCAGCGCGCCGAGCGTGAACCAGATGCGTTTTTTGAGCTCGGTAGCTTTCGAGAACACGCCAAGATTGAGTGATGCCGCCAGTTGCTCGGCTGCCGAGGCCATTCGTCTTACCCCTCACCTACGCGCGACATGGTTAACCCGCGCTCGCCTACGCGCCGCCCAACGGTCAGGCGGAAACCAGCGCGTAAAACCGCGGCGCGACCGCCGCCATCAGGCCGCCTTCGCCGCCGTCGGCACCGTCGTGCGCACCGTTCCGCCGGCCTGCTCCACCGCCGCGATCGCCGCCGCCGAGGCGCCGCTCACGGCAATGTTAAGCGGTTGCGTGATCGCCCCGGTTGCCAGCAGCCGAACGCCCGCGAGCTTGCCGCCGCGCACCAAACCTGCCGCGCGCAACACCTCTTCGGTGATCGGCTGCGCCGGGTCGATCCGCCCCGCGCTGACCGCCGCCTGCAGCGCGCCGAGATTGACCGGCGCATAGACCTTGCGGAACAGATTGACGAAGCCACGCTTGGGCAGGCGGCGATAGATCGGCAGCTGGCCGCCCTCGAACCCGTTCAGCGCAACGCCCTCGCGCGCCTTCTGGCCCTTGACGCCCTTGCCCGACGTCTTGCCCTTGCCGGAGCCGATGCCGCGGCCCAATCGCTTCGAGCGCAAGCGCGCCCCGGGATTGTCACGCAATTCATTGAGCGCCGTCATCGCTCTGCCCCTCCCGGCACATCATCCACTTTCACGAGATGCGCCACCTTGCGGATCATGCCACGCACCGAAGGCGTATCCTCCACATCCCGGCACCGGCGCAACTTGTTAAGGCCGAGCCCGATCAGCGTCTCGCGCTGCCCCGGCTTGCGCCCGGCGGCGGAGGCGATCTGCGTCACCCGCAGCATCTTAGGCATCGGCCACCTCCAGCGCCGCGGGTGTCTCGCGCCGGCCCAGCAGGTCAGAAACTTTCTTGCCGCGCCGCGCCGCGACACTGCGTGGGCTGGCACAGCGCTGCAGCGCCGCGAATGCCGCCTTCACCATGTTATGCGGATTGCGGCTGCCGAGGCTTTTCGCCACGACATCGCCAATGCCAAGCGTCTCGAACACCGCGCGCAGCGGCCCGCCGGCAATAATCCCCGTGCCCGCCGGCGCCGAACGCAGCACCACTGCCCCCGCACCAAAATGCCCCTCGACATCGTGGTGGAGCGTGCGTCCCTCGCGCATCGGCACCCGGATTAGGGTGCGCTTGGCGCGCTCGGTCGCCTTGCGAATGGCCTCCGGCACCTCGCGCGCCTTGCCCGCGCCATAGCCGACGCGCCCCTTCTGGTCGCCGACCACGACGAGGGCCGCGAAAGCGAACCGCCGCCCCCCCTTCACCACTTTGGCAACGCGGTTGATGGTGACGAGCTTGTCGATAAACTCGTCACCGCCATCGCGATCCCGATCGCGCTCGCGGCCGCGGCCTTCTCTCGGTTCCCGTGCCATGCTTCGTTCCTTCAGAAGGCGAGCCCGCCTTCGCGGGCTGCCTCGGCCAGCGCCTTGACGCGGCCATGATAGAGATAGGAGCCGCGATCGAACACCACTTCCTTGATGCCTGCCGCCACCGCGCGCTCGGCGATCAGCTTGCCGACCGCCGCCGCCGCCGCCGTGTTGGCCCCGCTCGCCGCCGCCTCGCGGAGGCTGCGCTCGAGGCTGGAAGCCGCCGCCAGTGTCCGCCCAGCGGCATCATCGATCACTTGCGCATAGATATGCCGGCCCGAGCGGAACACCGAAAGCCGTACCCGTCCACCGCTCTTGCGGCGCAGTTGAACGCGCAGCCGCTCGCGCCGGCGCGCCTGAAGATCCTGCTTGCCACTCATTACTTCTTCTTGCCCTCTTTGCGCCGGATGGTCTCGTCGAGATAGCGCACGCCCTTGCCCTTGTAGGGCTCGGGCGGTCGGAACGCCCGGATCTCGGCGGCCACCTGGCCGACCAGCCGCCGATCGATCCCCTCGACCTTGATCGAGGTCGGCTTTTCGCAACTGATGCGAATGCCCGGCGGGATCGGATAGATCACGTCATGGGAAAAACCAAGATTGACCACCAGGCTCTGGCCCTGCACGGCGGCGCGAAAGCCGGTGCCGGTGATCTCCATCGCCCGTGCGTAGCCACTCGAGACACCGCGCACCATGTTGGCGACGAGCGCCCGCGTCGTGCCCCACATCATCCGCGCCTGGCGCTCCGCACCGCGCGGCGCGACCTTCACCGCGCCATGATCAACCACGACGTCGACATGCTCGGAAAGATCGAGCCTGAGTTCCCCAAGCTTGCCTTTCGCCGATAGCGTCCTGCCCGCCAGCGCCACATCGACGCCCGGGGGAATGGCGACCGGGTATTTGCCTACACGCGACATTGTTCCCGCTCCCTCAGAACACCCGGCACAGCACTTCGCCGCCAACATTGGCGGCGCGCGCCTCGGCATCGCTCAACACGCCACGCGGCGTGGACAGGATGGAAACGCCGAGCCCGGCATAGACCCGCGGCAATTCCTTGATTTTGGAATAGACCCGTCGCCCCGGCTTGGAAATCCGGGTGATTTCCTTGATCACCGGCTCGCCGTCATTGTATTTCAGCTCGATGCGCAGCCGGGCCACGCCCGGGCGCAGTTCCTCGGCGGCAAAGCCGCGGATGAAACCCTCGCGCTTCAGCACCTCGAGCACATTCGCCCGTAGGCGCGAAGCCGGGGCAACGCAAACGCTGTGCCGCGAGCGCTGGGCATTGCGGATGCGCGTCAACATGTCGCCGAGCGGATCGGTCATCGCCATGTCCGTTCCTCTCCTACCAGCTCGCCTTGACCACGCCGGGGATCTGGCCAGAGCTGGCAAGATCGCGCAACGCGATGCGGCAGAGCTTGAATTTCCGATAGTTCCCGCGCGAACGCCCAGTCAGTTCGCAGCGCAGACGCACCCGTACCTTAGCGCCATTGCGCGGCAATTGCGCGAGCTTCATCGTCGCCTCGAAGCGGTCCTCGACGGGGCGCGTCCGGTCCATCACCACCGTTTTTAACGCCGCGCGCTTAGCCCGATCGCGCGCCGCCAACCGTTCGCGCATCTTGTTGCGATTGACCGCGGAAAGCTTGGCCATGTTTCTCTATCCTCCGGAACCTACCAAACGAATTACCATCGGGTGGTTTTCCCTGAATGCCTATCTGCGGGATCTCGTGGTGCCGTGGTTCATGCCGCGAACGGGATGTCAAATCCCTTGAGCAGCGCCTTCGCCTCGGCATCGGTGCGCGCCGTGGTGACGATGACGATATCCATCCCGCGCACGGCATCGACCTTATCATAGTCGATTTCCGGGAAAATGATTTGCTCTCGGAGACCCATCGCGAAATTTCCCCGCCCATCGAAACCCTTGCCGCCGATACCGCGGAAATCGCGCACGCGCGGCAGCGCCACCGTTACCAGACGGTCGAGGAATTCATACATTCGCGTGCTACGCAGCGTAACCTTGCAGCCGATCGGCAGCCCCTTGCGGATCTTGAACCCGGCGATCGCCTTCTTCGCCGCCGTCTTGACCGCCTTCTGGCCGGCGATCAACGTGAGTTCGGCAACCGCCGCGTCGAGCTTCTTCTGATCCGCTGTCGCCTCGCCAACCCCCATGTTGATGACGATTTTCTCCAACCGCGGCACCTGCATTGGATTGCGGTAGCCGAATTCCGCCTGCAGCTTCGCCCGCAGTTCCGACAGATAGCGCTGCTTCATCCGCGGCGCCGCGCGCTGCGCTACCGAACCATTCGCCACCGGGCGTTTCTCGCTCTCGCTCACGCCACTCTCCTCATTTCTCGATAACCTGGCCGCTCGACTTCGCGACACGAACCTTGCGCCCATCGTCGAGTATCTTGAACCCGATCCGTGTCGGCTTGTCGGTCGCTGGATCGATGAGCATGATATTGGACAGGTCGATCGTCGCCTCGCGCCGCTCGATGCCACCCGGCTGAGAGGCACCGCGCGGCTTGAGATGTCGCGTCGCGATCGCAACACCCTGCACCAGCGCGCGACCATCCCGCGGCATCACGCGCAGAACCTCGCCGCGCTTGCCCTTATCGGCGCCGCTGATCACCTGCACCCGGTCACCCTTGCGAATCCGCGCCGCCATCACAAAACCTCCGGAGCCAGCGAAATGATCTTCATGAAACGCCGGGCCCGCAACTCACGCACCACGGGGCCGAAGATGCGCGTGCCGATCGGCTCTTGCTGCTTGTTGATCAGCACCGCAGCGTTGCGATCGAAACGAATCGCGCTGCCATCGGCGCGGCGCACCGGAAACGAAGTGCGCACGATCACCGCCTGATGCACGTCGCCTTTTTTCACCTTGCCACGCGGGATAGCCTCCTTGATCGAGACGACGATGACATCGCCGACCGAGGCGGTCTTGCGCTTCGAGCCGCCGAGCACTTTGATACACTGCACGCGCCGCGCGCCGGAATTATCGGCGACATCGAGATTGGTCTCGGGATGAATCATCGCCCTCTCCTCACGCCTGCGACGGCGCGTCAGCGAGTGCCTCGCCGTTACGTTCGATCACGGTCCAGGTCTTGCGCTTGCTGATCGGCGGGCACTCGATGATGCGCACCAGATCGCCTGTCTTGCACAAATTGTTTTCATCATGGGCCGCATATTTCTTCGAGCGACGGATGAACTTCTTGTAGAGCGGATGCATGACGCGCCGATCGACGAGGACAGTCACAGTCTTGTCCATCTTGTCGCTCGCGACACGTCCAGTCAGGATGCGCTTGGGCATGTGCGCTCGCCTCTCAGGATTGCACGACGGAGCGTTGCTTCTCCGCCAGGATTGTCTTCACCCGCGCGATCTCGCGGCGCACCAGGCGGATGCGCGCGGTGCCCTCCTGCTGGCCGGTGGCCCGCTGGAACCGGAGATTGAACCGCTCCTTGGTGAGATCGAGCAGCAGACCCACCAATTCATCCGGGGTTTTGGTGCGGATATCACGCGCTTTCGTCATCTCATGCGTCCCCGATGCGGGTCACGAACTTGGTCTTGATCGGGAGTTTTGCGGCACCGAGATCAAGCGCGGCGCGCGCCAGATCGGCAGCGACGCCGTCGATTTCAAACATGATCCGGCCCGGCTTAACGCGGCAAACCCAGAACTCCGGCGTCCCCTTGCCCGAGCCCATGCGCACCTCGGCGGGTTTGCGCGAGACCGGAACGTCAGGAAAAATGCGGATCCACACACGCCCGGCGCGTTTCATGGCGCGGGTGATGGCACGCCGCGCCGCCTCGATCTGCCGCGCTGTCACCCGCTCGGGTTCCAGCGCCTTGAGGCCGAAGGCGCCGAAATTGAGCGCCGTGCCGCCTTTGGCGAGGCCATGGATACGGCCCTTGTGGGCCTTGCGGTATTTCGTGCGCTTGGGAGAGAGCATCGTCAGGTTTCCTCAGCGCTGCGGCGCCTGTTCCGCGGCGCGCCGGTCCTGCGCCATCGGATCATGGGCCAGAATTTCGCCTTTGAAGATCCACACCTTCACCCCGCAGGTGCCATAGGTGGTCTTCGCCGTGGCGACGCCGTAATCAACATCCGCGCGCAGCGTGTGCAACGGCACCCGGCCTTCGCGATACCATTCCATCCGCGCGATTTCGGCACCGCCGAGGCGACCGCCGCAATTGATACGAATGCCTTGCGCGCCAAGCCGCATCGCCGATTGCACGGCGCGCTTCATCGCACGACGAAACGCGACGCGCCGCTCAAGCTGCTGCGCGATGTTCTCGGCGACCAGCGTTGCGTCGATTTCAGGCTTGCGGATCTCGACAATATTCAGCGTCACCTCGGCCTTGGCCATGGCCGTGAGATCCTTGCGCAGCGCCTCGATATCCTGGCCCTTGCGACCGATCACGACGCCCGGGCGGGCCGCGTAGATGGTCACGCGCGGCTTCTTTGCCGGCCGCTCGATCACCACGCGGGAAACCCCGGCGGCGTGCAGCTTGCTGCGCAGTCGGGCGCGGAGCCGCATATCCTCATGCAGCAGCTTCGCGTAATCCGCCCCGGCATACCAACGACTGTCCCAGGTGCGATTGATGCCGAGCCGAAGCCCGATCGGGTTGACTTTATGTCCCATCGGCTACGCCGTCCCTTCCTCGATCTCGGCTTCCCGCGCCCGTTCTGCCACCACGATGCGGAGGTGGCTGAACCATTTCTCGACCCGCGCCGAGCGCCCGCGACCGCGCGCCTGGAACCGCCGCATCACCACCGCGCGCCCGACTTCGGCGCGCGAGACAATCAGCCGATCAACATCCAGCGAATGATTGTTCTCGGCATTGGCGATTGCACTCTGCAGCAGTTTCTTCACATCCTCGGCGATACGGCGCTTACTGAAAGTGAGCGCCGCCACCGCCTGCGCCGCCGAGCGATTGCGGATGAGGCCAGCGACGACATTGAGCTTGCGCGGGCTGACGCGCAGATTGCGCAGCACCGCCTCGGCCTCGGTCGGATCGAGCCGGCGTTCCTGCTTCGGCTTGCTCATCTCAACCCCGCTTCGCTTTCTTATCCGCCGTGTGCCCGGTGAAGGTTCGGGTCGGCGCAAACTCGCCGAATTTATGCCCGACCATGTTCTCGTTGACCTGCACCGGAAGAAACTTGCGGCCGTTATAGACACCAAAAGTGAGGCCAACGAATTGCGGCAAAATCGTCGAGCGCCGAGACCAGATCTTGATGATCTCATTGCGCCCGGAGGCGCGCGAAGCCTCGGCCTTGTTGAGCAGATAGCCGTCCACGAACGGCCCCTTCCAGACGGAGCGAGCCATGCGTTCAGCCCTTCCCCTTGTTGCGGCGGCGGATAATCAACTTATCCGTGCGCTTGTTCATGCGTGTCTTGTAGCCTTTCGTCGGCTTGCCCCAAGGCGTTACCGGATGGCGGCCGCCCGAAGTTCGGCCCTCGCCGCCACCATGCGGATGATCCACCGGATTCATCACCACACCGCGGTTATGCGGCCGCCGCCCGAGCCAACGCTGCCGTCCGGCCTTGCCGATATGGGCGTTGGCGTTGTCAGGATTTGAGACCGCGCCAATGCTCGCCATGCACTCGGCGCGCACCATGCGCAATTCGCCCGACATCAGCTTGACCTGGGCATAGCCGGAATCCTTGCCGACCAACTGGGCAAAGGTGCCGGCAGCGCGCGCCATCTTGCCCCCTGCACCAGCCTTCATCTCGATATTGTGGATGATGGTGCCGACCGGAATGGCAGCAAGCGGCATCGCATTACCGGGCTTGATATCGACCCGCTGACCGGAGACCACACCATCGCCGACGCGCAAACGCTGCGGCGCCAAAATGTAGGCGAGTTCACCGTCCCGATACTTGATCAGCGCCAAGAACGCCGAGCGATTGGGATCGTATTCGAGCCGCTCCACCACACCCGGAACGTCGAACTTGCGGCGGCGGAAATCAACCAGCCGATACGCGCGCTTATGGCCACCGCCGCGAAACCGCGTGGTGATATGGCCATGGTTGTTGCGCCCGCCGCTCGAGTTCTTGCCCCGCGTCAGCGCCTTGACCGGCTTGCCCTGCCAGAGCTCGCTGCGATCGATAAGCACCGTGCCGCGCAGGCTCGCGGTAACCGGATTGAAATTCTTCAGCGCCATTGCCGATCCCTCACGCGAGACCCGCGGTCAGATCGATCGTCTGACCTTCGGCGAGCGTCACATAGGCTTTTTTCACATCGCTGCGCCGGCCAGGCCGACCGCGGAAGCGCTTGGTCTTGCCCTTGGCCACCAGCGTGTTCACCGCCGTCACCTTGACGCCGAACAGCCCCTCAATCGCCGCCTTGATCTCCGGCTTGCTCGCCTCAAGCGCCACGCGAAATGCCATCTGATGGCGCTCGCCAAGTGCCGTCACCTTCTCGGTAACCACCGGATTGCGGATGATGCGATACATATCTTCACGGCTGAGCTTGCGCGCACGCTGGCGCGCCGCCTGGCCGAGCTTGTAGGGCGAAGTCATCGGGCGATCTCCCGGGTCAGCCGTTCGGTCAGCGCGGCAACACCCGCCGCGGTGATGGCCAGCACGTCATGGCGCAGAATGTCATAGACATTGGCGCCGACCGTGGGCAGCACGTCGATCCCCGGCAGGTTACGGCTGGCGCGCAGAAAACCGGCATCGACCGCCTGATCGACGATCAACGCCGAGCGCCAGCCGAGTGTCTTGAACTTACCCACCAGATCGCGGGTCCTGGCGGCACCATTGGCGGCATCGATCACCACCAGCTTGCCCTCCGCCTGCTTCTTCGAGAGCGCCGAGATCAGGCCGAGACGGCGCACTTTCTTGGGCAGGTCATAGCCGTGGTCGCGCACCACCGGGCCATGCACGACGCCGCCGGTGCGAAACTGCGGCGCCCGCAAACTGCCCTGCCGGGCCCGCCCGGTGCCCTTCTGTTTGTAGGGCTTGCGGGTGGTGCCAGACACTTCGCCCATGCCCTTGGTTTTATGCGTACCGGCGCGGCGCTTGGCCAATTGCCAATGCACCACGCGCGCCATGATGTCCTCGCGCGGGGCGGCACCGAATACCGCCTCACTCAGCTCGGCGGTGCCGGCCGGCGCATTGTCCAGCGTTCTGATCTCGATTTCCATCACCCGCCCCTAGCCCGCCAACGCCGCCGGATAAGGCGCATCGGCCGGTCGAGCACGCTTGATCGCGTCACGCACCAGCACAAACCCGCCCTTGGCCCCGGGCACCGCGCCCTTGACCATGATCAGCCCGCGCTCGGCATCGATATGCGCCACCTCGACATTGAGGGTGGTCACCCGCGCGGCGCCGAGATGGCCGGCCATCTTCTTGTTCTTGAAGGTTTTGCCGGGATCCTGGCGATTGCCGGTCGAACCATGGCTGCGGTGGCTGATGGAAACCCCATGGCTCGCCTCAAGGCCACGGAAATTCCACCGCTTCATCGCCCCCGCGAAGCCCTTGCCCTTCGAGGTGCCGCAGACATCGACCATCTGCCCGACCACGAAATGCGCCGCCGACAGCGCCGCCCCGGGCTCCAGCAGCGCCTCGGGCGCGACCCGGAATTCGACCAGCTTCTGCTTCGGCTCGACCTTGGCGCGGGCGAAATGGCCGCGATTGGGTTTCGAGACGTTCTTCACCTTGGCCTGACCGAAACCGAGCTGTAGCGCGGTATAGCCATCCCGTTCGGCCTCCCGCACGGCGACCACCTGCACCGCGTCGAGATGCAGCACGGTGACTGGCACATGCGTGCCGTCATCCTTGAACAGCCGGGTCATACCCAGCTTCCTTGTCAATAATCCGGTGCGCATGACGTCTTCTTCAGAGCTTGATCTCGACGTCCACACCGGCAGCGAGATCGAGCTTCATCAGCGCATCGACCGTCTGGGGCGTGGGCTCGACGATATCGAGAAGCCGCCGATGGGTCCGAATTTCGAACTGCTCGCGACTTTTCTTGTCAACATGGGGCGAACGGTTCACCGTGAACCGTTCGATATGGGTAGGCAACGGGATCGGCCCACGAACCCGCGCGCCCGTGCGCTTGGCCGTGTTGACGATTTCCTTCGTGCTCGAATCAAGCACGCGGTGATCGTACGCCTTCAGGCGGATGCGGATATTCTGGTTGTCCATGGTCCGTGTTCCAGCTTCGTGGTGCCGCCCGATCCCCGTCTCAGGCCTCGATCTTCGCCACGACCCCGGCGCCGACGGTGCGACCGCCCTCGCGGATCGCGAAGCGCAGGCCGTCATCCATGGCGATGGGCGCGATCAGCTCGACATCCATCGAGACATTATCGCCCGGCATCACCATCTCGATGCCATCCGGCAGCTTGACGATACCGGTGACATCGGTGGTACGGAAATAGAATTGCGGCCGGTAGTTGGTGAAGAACGGCGTGTGCCGTCCGCCCTCTTCCTTGGTCAGGATATAGGCCTCGGCCTTGAACCTTGTGTGCGGCGTGATCGAGCCGGGCTTGGCCAGAACCTGGCCCCGCTCAACCTCCTCGCGCTTGGTGCCGCGCAGCAAGGCGCCGATATTGTCGCCAGCCTCGCCGCGGTCGAGCAGCTTGCGGAACATCTCGACGCCGGTCACGATGGTTTTTTGCGTCGCCCGCAGCCCGACGATCTCGACCTCGTCGCCCACCGTCACGAGGCCACGCTCGACGCGCCCCGTCACCACCGTGCCGCGCCCCGAGATCGAGAACACGTCCTCGATCGGCATCAGGAACGGCCGATCCTTCGCGCGTTCAGGCTGCGGAATGTAGTCGTCCACCGCTTCCATCAGCTTGAGGATGGCTTGTTCCCCGAGTTCGGGATTGCGATCCTCGAGCGCACAGAGCGCCGAGCCCTTGATGATCGGGATCTCATCGCCGGGGAACTGGTAGCTCGAAAGCAGCTCGCGCACTTCCATCTCGACCAGCTCGAGCAGCTCGGGATCGTCCACCATATCGACCTTGTTCAGGAACACGACGAGCGCCGGCACACCGACCTGGCGCGCGAGCAGGATATGTTCGCGGGTCTGCGGCATCGGGCCATCGGCCGCCGAGACGACGAGGATGGCGCCATCCATCTGCGCCGCTCCAGTGATCATGTTTTTCACGTAGTCGGCATGGCCAGGGCAATCGACATGCGCGTAGTGGCGCTTCGCTGTTTCATACTCGACATGCGCGGTGGAGATGGTGATGCCACGCGCGCGCTCCTCGGGAGCCTTGTCGATCTGGTCATAGGCGGTGAAGGTCGCCCCGCCGGTCTTTGCCAGGACCTTGGTGATCGCCGCGGTCAGCGACGTCTTGCCATGGTCCACATGGCCGATTGTGCCGATGTTGCAATGCGGCTTGTTGCGCTGGAATTTCGCCTTGGCCATCGTCTTGTTCTCCGTGCCCGGTCTAGCTCAGACTGTTGGTCGGGAATAGGGTTCGTGTTTACCAGCGGTAGTGGCTGAAGGCCTTGTTGGCTTCGGCCATCCGATGGGTGTCTTCGCGTTTCTTGACCGCCGTGCCGCGGTTGTTCACGGCGTCCATCAACTCGTTGGAGAGCCGATCCTCCATGGTATGCTCGCCGCGCTTGCGGGCGGCATCGATGATCCAGCGGATCGCCAAAGCCTGGCGCCGCTCGGGGCGGACCTCGACCGGCACCTGGTAAGTGGCACCACCGACGCGACGCGAACGCACCTCCAGCGCCGGCTTCACATTGTCGAGCGCCTCGTGGAACATGCGCACGGGATCGGCGCTGGCGCCGCTGCGCCGCTTCATCACGTCGAGAGCGCTATAGACGATGCCCTCGGCAACTGATTTTTTCCCATCATACATTAGCGCGTTCATGAAACGCGCGATGACGACATCGCCGAATTTCGCATCCGGCAGAGTCTCGCGCTTGACGGCGCGGTGGCGGCGACTCATCCCTCTTCCCCCGTCACTTCGGCCGCTTGGCGCCGTAGAGCGAACGACGCTGGCGACGCTTGGCAATGCCCTGGGTGTCGAGCACGCCGCGCAGGATGTGATAACGCACGCCGGGCAGATCCTTGACGCGCCCGCCGCGGATCAGCACCACGCTGTGCTCCTGCAGGTTATGCCCCTCGCCGGGAATGTAGCTCACCACCTCGTAGCCATTGGTCAGCCGCACCTTCGCCACCTTGCGCAAGGCCGAGTTCGGCTTCTTCGGCGTCGTCGTATAGACGCGCGTGCAGACGCCGCGCTTCTGCGGACAGCCCTGCAACGCGGGCACCTTGTTCCGCTTGACACGCGGCTCGCGGCCCTTGGCGATTAGCTGGTTGATGGTCGGCATAGACCTCTTTCCAATCCAAACGATAACACTCCGGCCGCGCTGCCGGCCGTCCCCCACAGTCAAGCCCCGCGGCGATGGGGGTTACCCCAGCCTACGGGAGCAATGCGGGTCTGCGGCCTAAGACCCCGGTTGCCTGGAACCGGCGACGGCGCCGCGGACTCTGCTGCCTGCGAACGACGGCCGCCCCTCACTCCGAGAGGTCGGCCGAGGGCGCGGAACCTACGAGCCGCGCCCCGCCAAGTCAAGCGCCCCTGCGGGCAAAAACCGGGCAATCGGATGAAGGGTGTTTTGAAAAAGCCAGGACGTTGCCCCTGTCTCCGTTTGGAACAAGCTGGAGCCGCTTCCCCAGACCCGCATCATGGTCAGACTTGCATGAGGGGAAAAATTGCACAGGCTTCGCCTTTGCTGGGGTAAAACCCCTGACCGTTACGCGCCCCCCGCCCTGCCCGGCCTCAAGAAAGCCGGTGCGCGGCCAGCAGTCGCGTCGCCCCCGCTGAGAGGGCATGCATGCCGAAGCCGAGAAATACCAACCCGGCGGCGCGCGTCATCCAGAGCCCATGGCGAGCATGGAAGCGGCGAACTGGCGCCATGCCGACCAGCAGCACCAGCGCCAAATCGGCCGCCACGATGCCGCCGCCGAGGGCCACCAGCAGCGCCGGCAGGGCGCCGGCATCGATTGTAGCGGCTCGGCCCGAGAGCAGGGCGGCGAAGGTCGCGAGCGCCACTGGATAGCCCTTGGGATTGCTCAGCCCGAAAGCCAGGCCGCGCAGCAGCGGCCGCCGCGGCACCAGGGCTGCCGCCGCCCCGTCGCGCCGCGCCAGCAACGCCCGCGTGCCGAGCCAGGAAAGATAGACGCCACACCCCACGTCGAGCCCGGCGAAGAAGCCAAAGCCGATGCGCCGCGCCCCGATCAGCGCGATCAGCGCCAGGATATTCCACACCAGATCGCCGACGAGATTGCCCGCCACGAACCCCATCGCCGCGCGCCGCCCACGCGCCGCGCCAATCCCGAGGAGTGCCAGAAACGCCGGCCCCGGGGTGATGATGTAGATCGCACCGCCGGCGACGGCGAGCCAAAGCGAGGCTGGCATCGCCGCCATCGGGACGGGCTCAGCGACGGCTCATTCCGCCGCCAGATCGCGCCCCGGCAGGGCCGGCGAGGGAGTGTCGGGCAGGCCGCGATGCTTGTCCCGCCCGGCGGCAATGGCACGCAGGCGGTTCATCACGCTGCCCGTGCCGGCGGGGATCAGGCGGCCGACAATCACGTTCTCCTTGAGCCCGTTCAGGCTATCGACCTTGCCCGCCGTCGCCGCCTCGGTGAGCACCCGCGTGGTCTCCTGGAAGGAGGCGGCGCTGATGAAGCTCTGGGTTTGCAAGCTCGCCTTGGTGATGCCCTGGAGCACCGGCATCGCTTGCGCCAACCGCTCGCCAGCCTTCTCGCGCTTGCGGTTCTCGGCCTCGAACTCCAGCCGATCGATCTGCTCGCCGACCAGGTACGTGGTGTCGCCGGGATCGAGGATCTCCACCTTCTGCAGCATCTGGCGGACGATCACCTCGATATGCTTGTCGTTGATCTTCACGCCTTGCAACCGGTAGACATCCTGGATTTCATTAACGAGATATTCCGACAACGCCTCGACGCCGAGCACCTTGAGAATGTCGTGCGGCACGCGCGGACCATCGACGATGGGGTCGCCGCGGCGAACGAAATCGCCCTCCTGCACCGAGACGTGCTTGCCCTTGGGGACAAGATACTCAGTCTCCTCGCCGGTCTCGTCGTTCTTGACGATGACCCGGCGCTTGGCCTTGTAATCCTTGCCAAACTCGACGCGCCCATCGGTCTCGGCGATGATCGCGTGGTCCTTCGGCCGCCGCGCCTCAAACAATTCGGCAACCCGCGGCAGACCGCCGGTGATGTCGCGGGTTTTGCTGCCCTCGCGCGGGATGCGGGCAAGCACGTCGCCGGCCTGCACCGCGGCGCCGTTCTCGATTGAAAGAATCGAGTCCGGGGCGAGGAAATAGCGCGCGTCGGCGCCGTTGGGCAGCCGCACCACCTCGCCCTTCTCATCCTTGAGCTGGAGGCGCGGCCGGAGATCGGCGCCGCGCGCGCCTTGTTTGTAGTCCACCACCACTTTCGAGGTCAGGCCCGTGACCTCGTCCACCCGCTCGATCAGCGTGATGCCCTCGATCAGGTCGAGATACTCCACCTTGCCGTCGCGCTCGGTGATGATCGGCAGGGTATAGGGATCCCATTCCGCGAGCTTCTGGCCGCGCGCCACCCGCGCGCCCTCGTCGGGGAACAGCCGCGCGCCGTAGGGCACGCGGAAGCGCGCGCGCTCGCGGCCACGCTCGTCGAGCAGCACGATCTCGCAATTGCGCGACATCACCACCGGCACGTTCTGGCTATTCAGCACGACGTTGCGATTGCGGATGGCAATCGTGCCGTCATGGCTGGCCTCGACGCTGGATTGCTCGGCGCCGCGCTGCGCCGCGCCGCCGATATGGAAGGTACGCATGGTGAGCTGCGTGCCCGGCTCGCCGATCGATTGCGCGGCGATGACGCCAACGGCCTCGCCGGCATTGACCGGCGTGCCGCGCGCGAGATCGCGCCCGTAGCAGAGCGCGCAGACGCCGATCCGCGAGTCGCAAGTCAGCACCGAGCGGATCTTGACCACCTCCACCGCGGCACCCTCGATCCGGTCGGCATCCTCCTCCTCGATCAGATGTCCACCCGGCACGAGAACTTCGCCGTTTGCCGGATTGAGCACATCCTCCGCTGTGGTGCGGCCGAGGATCCGCTCGGCGAGGCTGGAGACCACCTCGCCGCCATCCATCACCGCGCGCACCGTCAAGCCGCGCTCGGTGCCGCAATCCGGCTCGACAATAATGCAATCCTGCGCGACATCGACGAGCCGGCGCGTCAAATAGCCCGAATTCGCGGTCTTGAGCGCGGTGTCGGCCAGCCCCTTGCGGGCACCGTGGGTGGAGTTGAAGTATTCGAGAACCGAGAGGCCTTCCTTGAAATTGGCGATGATCGGCTGCTCGATGATCTCGCCCGAGGGCTTGGCCATCAAGCCGCGCATGCCGGCGAGCTGGCGCATCTGCGCTGGTGAGCCGCGCGCCCCGGAATTGCTCATCATCCACACCGCATTGGTCGGCCGGCCGATCTCCTGCTTGCTGATCTCCAGCATCATCGCCGCCGCCACCGCGTCGGTGCAGCGCGACCAGGCATCGACCACCTTGTTATAGCGCTCGCCGGCGGTGATCAGCCCGTCTTGGTATTGCTGCTCGAACTCCTTGACCTCGCTCTGCGTCTTGCGGATCAGCTCGCCCTTCTCGGCGGGGATGATGAGATCATCCTTGCCGAAGGAAAGCCCCGCCTTGCAGGCCTGGCCGAAGCCGAGCCCCATCATCCGGTCGGCGAAGATCACGCATTCCTTTTGGCCGCAATGGCGATAGACCATGTCGATCACATCGGAGACGTTCTTCTTGGTCAGCTGCTTGTTGATCAGCGCGAACGGAATAAGGGCATGGCGCGGCAGGATCTGCGCGATCATCATCCGCCCCGGCGTCGTGATGACACTGTGGCGCAACACCGTCCCGTCGGGCTGGACGGCATCGAAACGAGCGCGGATCTTGTCGTGCAGGCTGACGACGCGCGCATGCAGCGCGTGCTCGATCTCGCCCATGGTCGCAAAAGCCCGCGCCTTCTCGTCGGGGGTTGCGCGGAATTCCGGGGTCTCCAGCGAGAGATAGTACAAGCCGAGCACGATATCCTGGCTCGGCACGATGATCGGTTTGCCGTTGGCCGGGCTCAGGATGTTGTTGGTGGACATCATCAAGACGCGCGCCTCGAGCTGCGCCTCGAGGCTGAGCGGCACATGCACCGCCATCTGATCGCCGTCGAAATCGGCGTTGAAGGCGGTACAGACCAGCGGATGCAACTGGATCGCCTTGCCCTCGATCAGCACCGGCTCGAAAGCCTGGATGCCGAGGCGGTGCAGCGTTGGCGCGCGGTTAAGCATCACCGGATGCTCGCGGATCACCTCCTCGAGAATGTCCCAGACCTCCGGCCGCTCCTTTTCAACCATGCGCTTGGCCGCCTTGATGGTGGTGGCATGGCCGTATTTTTCGAGTTTGGCATAGATAAAGGGCTTGAACAGCTCGAGCGCCATCTTCTTTGGCAAGCCGCACTGATGGAGCTTGAGTTCGGGCCCAACAACGATCACCGAGCGGCCAGAATAATCGACACGCTTGCCGAGCAGGTTCTGGCGGAACCGCCCCTGCTTGCCCTTGAGCATGTCGGAGAGCGATTTCAGCGGCCGCTTGTTCGCCCCCGTGATCGCGCGACCACGCCGGCCATTATCGAACAGCGCATCGACACTTTCCTGCAGCATGCGCTTCTCATTGCGCACGATGATATCGGGAGCGCGAAGCTCGATCAGCCTTTTCAAGCGGTTGTTGCGGTTGATCACGCGACGATAGAGATCGTTGAGATCGCTGGTGGCGAACCGTCCACCATCGAGCGGCACCAGCGGGCGCAGCTCGGGCGGGATCACCGGCACGACCTCGAGGATCATCCATTCCGGGCGCGAGCCGGATTCGGCAAAGGCCTCGACCAGCTTCAGGCGCTTGACCAGCTTCTTGCGCTTGGCCTCGCTCGTCGTCTCCTTGAGATCGGCGCGCAGCCTGGTCTTCTCGGCATCGAGATCGACCGCCTGGAGAATATGCTTGGCCGCCTCGGCGCCAATGCCGACCTGGAACGCGTCGTCGCCAAATTCGTCCTGCTTGGCGAGCAGTTGATCCTCGGTCAGCAATTGATGCAGCTTGAGATCGGTGGTGCCAGGCTCCAGCACCACGTAGCTCTCGAAATAGAGAACTTTTTCCAGCTCCTTCAGCGTGAGATCGACCATCAGGCCGATGCGGCTGGGCAGCGATTTCAGGAACCAGATATGCGCAACCGGCGAGGCCAGCTCGATATGGCCCATGCGCTCGCGGCGCACCTTCGCCAGCGTCACCTCGACGCCGCATTTCTCGCAGATGATACCGCGGAACTTCATCCGCTTGTATTTGCCGCAAAGGCACTCGTAATCCTTGATCGGCCCGAAGATGCGGGCGCAGAACAGGCCCTCGCGCTCCGGCTTGAAGGTGCGGTAATTGATCGTCTCGGGCTTCTTGATCTCACCATACGACCAGCTACGGATCTGCTCCGGCGCGGCGATCTGGATCTTGATCTGGTCGAAGGTCATCGCCTGGCCAGTCTGGCCAAGGATCTTCATCAGCTCGTTCATGCCATTTTCACTCCGCTCGACCCGCCCGGCAGGCCTGCCGGGCGGGTGTTGCAAGCTGGGATCGCGAATGTTTCGTCATCGGCGCGCTATGACGCCACGCTGTTGTCGAGATCGACATTGAGACCGAGGGATTTCAGCTCCTTCACGAGTACGTTGAAGCTCTCGGGAATGCCGGCCTCGAAAGTGTCCTGTTCGCGCACGATCGCCTCATAGACCTTGGTACGGCCCGAGACGTCGTCGGATTTCACCGTCAGCATCTCCTGCAAGGTATAGGCGGCGCCATAGGCTTCGAGCGCCCAGACCTCCATCTCGCCGAAGCGTTGGCCGCCGAACTGCGCCTTGCCACCGAGCGGCTGCTGCGTCACCAGACTATAGGGGCCGATCGAACGGGCGTGGATCTTGTCGTCCACCAGGTGATGTAGCTTGAGCATGTAGATATAGCCCACCGTCACCTTGCGCTCGAAGGGCTCGCCGGTGCGCCCGTCGGTCAGCGTCACCTGACCCGAGCTGTTGAGCCCGGCTTCGCGCAGCATGGCCTCGATATCCGACATGCGCGCGCCATCGAACACCGGGGTTGCGATCGGAATGCCCTTGCGCAGGTTCTCGCACAGCTCGATCAGCTCCTGGTCGTTGAGATCGGCGACCTGCTCGGCCTCCAACTGCGCGCCATAGATCGTGCGCAGCCGCTCCAGCAGGGCCTCGCGACCGGTGCCGGCGCGGCGATAGGCATCGACCAGCTCACCCACCTCGCGACCAAGATTGGCGCAGGCCCAGCCGAGATGCGTCTCCAGGATCTGTCCGACATTCATCCGACTCGGCACCCCGAGCGGGTTGAGCACGAGGTCGACCGGCGTGCCATCCTCCAGGAACGGCATATCCTCGATCGGCACGACCCGCGAAACCACGCCCTTGTTGCCGTGCCGCCCGGCCATCTTGTCGCCGGGCTGCAACTTGCGCTTCACCGCGACGAAGACCTTCACCATCTTCATCACGCCGGGCAGCAATTCGTCGCCACGCTGGAGCTTCTCGACCTTGCCCTCGAAGCGCTGCTGCAGGCGGGCCACCGCGGCATCGAACTCACGCCGGAGCTGCTCGATATCGGCCATCACGGCGTCGTCCTGGACGGCGATATGGCGCCAGGCATTGCGCGGATGCTCGGCCAGCACCTCCTCGGTCAGCACCGTGCCGGCCTTGATCCCCTTAAACCCGCCCGCCGCCTTGGCGCCGAGCAGCTTCTCGCGCAGCCGGTTGAGAAACGAGCGCTCCTGAATCGCCCGCTCGTCGTCACGGTCCTTGGCGAGGCGCTCGATCTCGGCGCGCTCGATCGCCATCGCGCGCTCGTCCTTGTCGACGCCGCGGCGGCTGAAGACGCGGACATCGACGATGGTGCCCGACACGCCGGCCGGCAGACGGAGCGAGGTATCGCGCACATCGGAAGCCTTCTCGCCGAAGATCGCGCGCAGCAGCTTTTCCTCCGGCGTCATCGGGCTCTCGCCCTTGGGCGTCACCTTGCCGACAAGAATATCGCCAGGATTGACCTCGGCGCCGACATAGACAATCCCCGCCTCGTCGAGATTGCGCAATGCCTCCTCGCCGACATTGGGGATATCGCGCGTGATCTCCTCCTGGCCGAGCTTGGTATCGCGCGCCATCGCCTCGAATTCCTCGATATGGATCGAGGTGAATACGTCATCGCGGGCGATGCGCTCGGAGATCAGGATGCTGTCTTCGAAATTATAGCCATTCCACGGCATGAAGGCGCAGAGCACATTGCGCCCGAGCGCCAACTCGCCCAACTCGGTCGAGGGACCATCGGCGATGATGTCGCCTTCCGAGACGCGATCGCCGACCTTCACCAGCGGGCGCTGATTGATGCAGGTCGATTGATTGGAGCGCATGAACTTGCGCAAGCGGTAGATATCGACGCCCTTGGTGGTGGCATCCTCGCTGGTCGCGCGCACGACGATGCGGGCGCCGTCGATCTGATCGACGATGCCGGCGCGGCGGGCCACGATCGTCGCGCCCGAATCGTGCGCCACCGCCGCCTCCATGCCGGTGCCGACGAGCGGCGCGTCGGCGCGGATCAGCGGTACCGCCTGGCGCTGCATGTTGGAACCCATCAGCGCGCGGTTGGCGTCGTCGTTCTCAAGAAAGGGAATGAGCGCGGCGGCGACCGAAACCAACTGCTTCGGCGAAACATCGACCGCCGAGACCTGCTCCGGCGGGACCAGACGAAAATCGCCCTGCTGGCGCACCGAGACGAGATCGCCGGTGAACCGCCCCTGGCCGTCGGTCGGTGCATCGGCCTGGGCCACGACGAGTTTTTCCTCCTCCATCGCCGAGAGATATTTCCACCCCTCCTGGACAACGCCGTCCTTGACCAGCCGGTAAGGGGTTTCGATAAACCCGTATTTATTCACCCGCGCGTAGGTCGCGAGCGAGTTGATCAGGCCGATATTCGGCCCCTCCGGCGTCTCGATCGGGCAGATGCGGCCGTAATGCGTCGGATGCACGTCGCGCACCTCGAAGCCGGCGCGCTCGCGCGTTAAACCGCCCGGCCCAAGCGCCGAAAGCCGGCGCTTATGCGTGACCTCGGAGAGCGGGTTGGTCTGGTCCATGAACTGGCTGAGCTGGGACGAGCCAAAAAACTCGCGCACGGCCGCTGCCGCCGGCTTGGCATTGATCAGGTCATGCGGCATCACGGTGTCGATATCGACACTGCCCATCCGCTCGCGGATCGCCCGCTCCATGCGCAACAGGCCGATACGATACTGGTTCTCCATCAACTCACCGACCGAGCGCACCCGGCGATTGCCGAGATTGTCGATATCATCGATGCTGCCGCGGCCATCCTTGAGGTCGCAGAGCACTTTCACGGTGCGCAGGATGTCCTCCTTGCGCAGCACGCGGATCTGGTCATCGGCGTCGAGACCGAGGCGCATGTTCATCTTGACCCGCCCGACGGCGGAGAGATCGTAGCGCTCGCTATCGAAGAACAGGCCGCGGAACAGCGCCTCGGCGGTCTCCGGTGTCGGCGGTTCGCCGGGGCGCATGACGCGGTAGATGTCGATCAGCGCATCATCGCGGCTGGCGTTCTTGTCCACCGCCAGGGTGTTGCGGATCCACGGGCCATTCGCCTGATCGATCGCGAGCGTCGGCAGTTTCTCGATCCCGGCGTCCTCGAGCGCCGTGAGCTTGGCCTCGGTCAACTCCTCGCCGGTTTCGGCATAGATCTCGCCGGTCTCGGCATTGACCAGATCCTCGGCCATGAAGCGGCCGAGCAGATCGGCGCGCCCGACCAGCACCTCGCGCGTGGTCTCGGCGATCTTGCGCGCCATGCGATTGGTGAGCTTGTCCTCGGCCTTCGCCACCACCTCGCCGGTCTCGGCATCGATCAGCGGCTCCAGCAGCTTGACGCCGCGGAAGGCCTCCGGATCGAAAGGCCGCGCCCAGCCCTTGGGTGTGCGGGCAAACACCACCCGACCATAGAACGCGTTAAGAATCTCCTCGGCGTCCATACCGCGGATTTCGGCGGCATCAAGGGATGCCCCCTGCGCCGCACGGGCCGCACGCAACGCCTCGGTCGCGGCGCTTTCAAGGGCATAGAGCAGGGTCGTGACCGGCAGCTTGCGCTTGCGATCGATGCGGACATAGACCAGATCCTTGGCGTCAAACTCGAAATCGAGCCAGGAGCCACGATAGGGAATGACCCGGGCGGAAAACAACAGCTTGCCCGAGGAATGCGTCTTGCCCTTGTCGTGGTCGAAGAACACCCCGGGACTGCGATGCATCTGGCTGACGATGACCCGCTCGGTGCCGTTGATCACGAAAGTGCCGTTCTCGGTCATCAGCGGCATATCGCCCATATAAACCGGCTGCTCCTTGATGTCGCGGATCGAACGCGCGCCGGTCTCCTCATCGACATCCCAGACGATCAGACGCAGTACAACCTTGAGCGGCGCGGCATAGTTCATGCCCCGCTGGATGCACTCTTCGACATCGTATTTCGGCTCCTCGAATTCATAATAGACGAATTCGAGCCGGCCACGGCCGGCGAAATCGTCGATCGGGAAGACCGACTTGAACACTTCCTGGAGGCCGGAATGCGAGCGGCTGTCGGGGGCAACGTGCATTTGCAGGAACGCTTCGTAGCTCGCCCGCTGCACGTCGATGAGATTGGGCATCGGCGCCACTTCCGGAATGCGTCCGAAATTCTTGCGGATGCGCTTGCGCCCGGTGAAAGACCTGGTGATCGCGTTCATGCCTTGCCCTCAAGAGTCTCAAGCTCGGAGACAGCGCGATGGACTCGCGCGCCCAACATTGTCGTCAAACCCGCCTCGTCAAACCCGCCGCCGTTCAGCGCCCGCCGCGAGATCCACCCGCCGCAAGATCCTTGGGGACGCGATGCCAACAGCAAACCAGACGGGGATCCGGGGGATCTCCGCCTGACTGCCAAGCCTGCCGGGACGATACCCGCTCGCGCTACTTGATCTCGACAGTCGCGCCCTGCTCTTCCAGAACCTTCCGCAGCCTCTCCGCCTCGTCCTTGTTCACCCCTTCCTTGACGGTCTTCGGGGCACCCTCGACGAGATCCTTGGCCTCTTTCAGGCCAAGCCCGGTGATCGTCCGGATTTCCTTGATCACGTTGATTTTTTTCTCCCCAGCCTTGGCCAGGATCACGGTGAACTCGGTCTGCTCCTCGGCCGGCGCCGCAGCAGCCGCGGCCGTGGTCGGCGCGGCCATCGCCACCGGGGCAGCCGCAGAGACACCCCACTTCTCCTCAAGAAGTTTCGACAGCTCGGCTGCTTCGAGCACACTCAGGCTCGACAGCTCATCCACCAGCTTTGCCAGATCAGCCATATCGGTAATCTCCTATTTATAAGCCATGTTCGGCAGCATGCAAGCCCCTATCGGGGCGATCTCCTCAAGCGCGGCGTTCAGGCCGCCTCCGCGGTCTTGGCATAGGCCCCAAAAACCCGCGCAAGCTGGCCGGCTGGCGCCTGTAGAACGCCCGCGATGCGCGTCGCCGGGGCATTGATCACCCCCAGCAGCCGCGCCCGGAGCGCCGCCAGCGATGGCAGCTCGGCGAGCGCCTGCACCCCGGCCGCATCGAGCGTCCGGGCGCCCAGCGCCCCACCCAGCACCACCAGCTTGTCGTTGGTCTTGGCGAACTCGACGGCCACCTTGGCCACCGCCACCGGGTCAGTCGCCCATGCGAGCGCGGTCGTCCCCTTCAGCAGCTTGCCAATGCCGTCGAATCGGGTCCCTTCCAAGGCACGGAGCGCGAGCCGGTTCTTGGCGATCTTGAATTGCGCCCCCGCCGCCCGCATGCGGCGCCGGAGTTCCGTCACCTCGGCGACGTTCAGCCCGCCATTGCGGGTGACCACCACCATCGACGTCTCGGCAAACACCGCAGCGAGGGAGGCGACGAATTCTCGCTTCTCCAAACGGTCCACAGCCGTCTCCTGGTTCTGGCCCGACGCAAGACGGCGCCGGGCCGGGTTGCCCTCTGGGCCCAGGGATCATCCCCGAACCCGGTTCGCCTGTCCTTTGCATACGGAAAACCGCCAAGGCACGCCGCGTGGACCCTGCCACCGACACCCTGGGCTTCCCCGTCTCCCGCGCGCGAGCCCGAGGGCCCCTTAGGTTCTTCCGCAGAAGATCACGTGCGGTCTCGGACAGGTTCGAGCGGCATGCCTGGGCGCGCCGCCCTGCCCACCGGCCCGATCGGGCCGGCGTATCTCATCACCTCAGCCGGCGAGCGAGGCCGCGTCCACCCGCACCCCCGGCCCCATGGTCGAGGACAGCGCCGCCTTCAGCATGTAGGTGCCCTTGGCGCCGGCAGGCTTGGCCTTCTGGATGGCATCGACGAAAGCACGGATGTTCTCGAGAAGCTTCTCCTCGGAAAAACTCGCCTTGCCGACCCCGGCATGAACGATGCCCGCCTTCTCGGCACGAAACTCCACCTGACCTGACTTCGCCGCCGTCACCGCGCCCTTCACGTCCATCGTCACGGTGCCGAGCTTGGGGTTGGGCATCAGGCCACGGGGGCCAAGAATTTTACCCAGCCGGCCAACCAGAGCCATCATGTCGGGGGTCGCGATGCAACGGTCGAAACCGATCTCACCACCCTGCACCTTCTCCGCCAGATCCTCGGCACCGACCACGTCCGCACCCGCCGCCGCCGCCTCCTCGGCCTTGGCGCCGCGCGCGAACACCGCGACACGCAACGTCTTGCCGGTGCCGTTGGGCAGATTGACCAGGCCGCGCACCATCTGGTCGGCGTGGCGCGGATCGATGCCGAGATTGATCGCGAGTTCAACCGTTTCGTCGAACTTCGCCCGCGCATTGGCCTTGATCAGCTTCACCGCCTCGGCGAGCGGATAGGCCCGCGTCGGCTCGAACGCCGCATAGGCCGCGCGCAACCGCTTGTCATGCGCCATCGCTCAGCCCTCCACCACGGCGATACCCATCGAGCGGGCCGAGCCAACCAGCATCCGCACCATCCCCTCGATGTCATCGGCGTTGGTGTCCTGGATTTTTTGCGCCGCGATGTCGCGGAGCTGGCTCATCGTCACCCGCCCGACCGCGCCGCCCTTGCCGACCGTGGCCGACCCCTTCTCGATGCCTGCCGCCTTCTTGATGAAATAGCTGTTGGGCGGGGTTTTGGTGATGAAGCTGAAGCTGCGATCGCCATAGGCGGTGATCACCACCGGCACCGGCATGCCCGGTTCCATCGCCTGGGTCGCGGCGTTGAATTCCTTGACGAATTGCATGATGTTGAGGCCGCGCTGGCCGAGCGCCGGCCCAACGGGCGGCGACGGATTGGCCTTTCCAGCGGGAATCTGTAGCTTGATATAGCCGACGACTTTCTTCGCCATCCCTGGTCTCCCGGCCGCGCGCGGCCTTTGAAAAACGCCAAGGACCGCGGTGCAGCCGATCAGGGAACCCCCTCATCTCCCGCGTTCCAGTAAGAGCGGGGATCCTATAGAATTGCGCCTCCCAAGTCCAGCGGTATTTTCCGCCGACGCGAAAGGAAACGCCATGAACACGATGAGCTGGCCGGTCCGCGCGCTCCTAGGCTTCATCGCCGCGGTGCTCTCGGTGCTGATTTTCCACCAGGCGATGTGGGCGGCGCTGCACTTAGCCGGGATGATGCCAGCGCCCTTCCCGATGGCGCCGACGGCGCCCTGGGGCGTCCCGAAAATCGTCAGCCTCTGCTTCTGGGGCGGGCTCTATGGCGCGGCCTTCGGCCTCGTCATGCCGCGGCTCTCCTCCCCGCTCTGGGTGCGCGGCCTCGTGCTCGGCATCATCGCCGCCCTGGTCGGCATGTTCGTTGTCAATGCCATCAAGGGCCTGCCGATCGGATACGGCTTCGCGCTCATTCCCTGGGTCGATTCGCTGTTGATCAACGGTTTCTGGGGCATCGGGGTCGGCATCATCGCCCCCCTGCTGATGCCGCGCCGGATGGGCGTGGCGTAGTTCCGCGCCGCGCCCGCTTTAGAGCCTGAAAATCAATCGAACTTGGAAGAGAACACCCTCTGGAAAAATTGGCATTTTGCCGTCGATTTCCGAGCAAGAGGGCATTCTTTTTTCAAACTCTCAGAGCGGGCGTTCGGCGCGTTCCAGGAGGCGGGCGAAAAACCCCGGCTTGCGCGCCGGCGCCGCGGCCCGGGCGGGCGCTTGCGGCGCTGCGCTCTCGGCGCGGGATTTTTCCTCGCGCGCTTTCCGCGTCAGCCATTTTTCCAGGCTCATGCCCGCCTTCGCCGCCCGCCGCGCCTCATAGGCCCGCTGCCCCGCGCTCAGTTCCTTGATCACCCGATTGCCCTCCATTGCCGCTTGCCGCGCTTTTGGCAAACTCCCGCGCCGGCTTCAAGCGTCTTTCACCCCCCCGCGCTGGCGAGCGCGGCGCGCAGATCATCCATGCCGACCGCGCCTTGCACGATCTCGCCGCCGACCACCAAACTCGGCACGGTGTCGATCCCGAGTTCGGCGGCAAGCGCCCGGTTGGCCGCGAGTTTCCGAGCGATCGCGGGGTCCACCATGTCGCGCGCGAGCCGCGCCGGATCGAGACCGAGGGCCGCCGCCTCGCGCGCCACCAACGCCGCGCTGACCGGCGCCCTGGCCGCCATCAGCCGGGCGCGGAGTTCAAGATAGGCACCCTGGCGGGCGGCGGCGAGAACGGCGCGCGCCGCGAATTCGCTCGCCGGACCGAGGATCGGCAGATCCTTATGCACCAGCCGGATGCGCCGGTCCTGGCGCAGGAGCCGATCGAGTGCTGGCGCGAGCGCCCGGCAAGGCGGGCAGTCGAGATCGTCGAACTCGACCAGGGTCAGCGCCCCCTCCGGGTTGCCGGCGGGGATATCGCTTGGATCGTGCAGCAGACGCGGGGCGGCGGCGGCGAGGGCAGCCGCGCGGGCCCGCGCGGCGCGGGCCGCCTCGGCCGCGCCCAGGCGCGCGAGAGCGGCATCGAGCCCGGCGGTATCGGGCGGGGATTGCCGCAATAGGCGCAGGATTTCTTCCCGCGCCGCCTGCTCGCCGTCCTCCGCCGCGCTGCCCTGCGCGTCGGCCGTTGCAGGAAGCCCGAGCGCAATGCCACAAGAGAGCAGCAGCCGTCGCGAAATCCCGCGGAACCGGCGGCCGGGGCGGTCTTTGGAAGAATGACGGGACGATGAAAGCATGACGGGGATGATAGCGCGGCGGCGCCGGGCCGTCTTGCTGGCACTCGCGGGCGGTCTTGCGATCGGTCTTTCCGGTTGCAAATCGCTCCAGCGCGCGATCTTCGGCGGGCCGCACGCCGGAACGCCAGGCTACGTGATCGGCTTTCTCGGCGCCGCTGTCGCCGATGAGCCACGCGCGGCGCTGGAGGCGCGGGTGATATTGTCCTCGGGCGGCAACGCCGCCGATGCCGCGACCACCCTCGCCTTCACCCTCGCCGTGACCCTGCCCTCGCGCGCCGGCCTCGGCGGCGGCGGCGGTTGCCTCGCCTATTTCCCGCCCGCCCACGAGCCCGAGGCCATCCTGTTCCTGCCGCGCCCGCCGACCGACCAACAAGCGGCGGCGAGCGACCGCCCGGCGGCGGTGCCGATGCTGGCGCGTGGCCTGCTCACGCTGCAGGCGCGCTACGGTACCGTCCCGCTCGCCCGGCTGATCGAGCCGGCGGAAGGGCTGGCGCGCTATGGCGTGCCGGTCTCCTCGGCGCTCGCCCGCGATCTCAAGGTGGTGGCGCCGGCGCTGCTGCTCGACCGCGGCGCCGCGCTGTTCAGCGCCGCGACCGGGGGCCCGCTCGCCGAGGGCACAACGCTGATGCAGCCCGATCTCGGCGCCAGCCTGGCGCAGATCCGTATCAACGGCACCAACGATCTCTATGCCGGGGCGCTCGCCAAACGCCTCGTCACCGCCGCCGCCGAGGCCGGCAGCCCGATCGCGGCGGCCGATCTCGCCGCGGCGCGGGCCGAGGTCGCAACCCCGATCATGGTCGAGGCCGGCAGCGAGCGGGTCGCCTTCCTGCCGCTGCCCGCCGATGGTGGTCTCGCCGCCGCGGGCGCTTTTCAGGCGCTGCAAAAAAACCCCAACGACACCAAGGCCGCGCAAAGCCTCGCCCTTGCCCTCGCCGCGCGCTATCGGGCCGCCGGCGGCACCGCGCCAGCCCTGCTTGCCGCCCCGCCCAGCTCCGGCACTCTGCCGCCGCTTCCCGCCTCGACCGCCTTCGTCGTTCTCGACCGCAAGGGCGGCGCAGTTGCCTGCTCCCTCACCATGGGCAATCTTTTTGGCGTCGGGCGCATCGCGCGCGGCACCGGCATCGTACTCGCCGCCTCGCCGCGCGCCTGGCCGCCGCCGCTGCTCGCCGCCGCCATCGCCTGGAACCCCCACCGGCACGCCTTCCGCGCCGAGGTCGGCGGCTCCGGCCAGGAGGGCGCGCCGCTCGCGGTGGCCGTTGCGCTGCGCATGACGCTGGCAATGGACCCCAAGAACCCGAAAGCGCCTTTCATGCCCAACCCCGTGCCCGATCCCGGCCGCGCCAATGTCATCGCCTGCCTCAACGAGCTGCCGGGCAAGGAAAAAACCTGCCGCTGGCAGGCCGATCCCAGGCTTTCCGGCCTCGCCACCGGCGGGGAAGACAATTGGCGCGAACTGGAGAAATAGACCGCGATGGGTTTCAAAATCGGCGCCGGCGCGAACGCGCCCCCCTTCATCGTCATGGAGGTGATCGCCGCCGCCAATGCCGCGCTCCGCGCCCTGCCACCGGGCGCCCCCGGGATCATTCGCATGGAGGTCGGCCAGCCCGGCACCGGCGCGCCCGAAGCGGCCCGCCGCGCCGCACAGCGGGCCCTCGCGAGCGGCGATCCGCTGGGCTACACGGAAGCGCTCGGCCTGCCCGAACTGCGCGCCCGCATCGCCGCCCATTACCAGGATTGGTATGGGCTTGCGCTCTCGCCGGCCCGCATCGCGGTCACGCTCGGCGCCTCGGGCGCCTTCCCGCTCGCCTTCCTCGCGGCCTTCGACCGCGGCGACCGCGTCGCGCTGGCCGCCCCCTTTTATCCCCCTTACGTGAATATTCTGACCGCGCTCGGCCTCGTCCCGGTGATCCTGGAGACCGATGCCGGCACGCGCTTTCAGCCGAGCCTCGCCCAGCTCGAACGGCTCGACCCAGCACCCGATGGCCTCATTCTCGCCAGCCCCTCGAACCCGGCCGGGGCGATGCTGCATCCGGAGGAGCTGGCGCGGCTGGCCGGCTGGTGCGAGAGCGCCGGCGTGCGGCTGATCAGCGATGAAATTTATCACGGCCTGAACTACACCGCCGCCCTCGCCAGCGCCGCCGCGATGAGCCCACATGCCATCGTGATCAACAGTTTCTCCAAATATTTCAGCATGACCGGGTGGCGGATCGGCTGGATGGTGCTGCCCGAGGAACTCGTCCGCCCGGTCGAGTGCCTGGCGCAGAATTTCTTCATCAGCGCCCCACATCTCTCGCAAATCGCGGCAATCGCGGCCTTTGACGCCCACGCCGAGCTTGCCGGCAATGTCGCGCGCTATCGCCGCTCCCGCGATCTTCTCCGCGATACCCTGCCGGAGGCCGGCTTCACGCGCCTCGGTCCCGCCGAAGGAGCATTTTACTTCTATATCGAGCTCTCCGAGGGACTCGGCCCAAGCCCCGCCTTCTGCACCCGCATGCTCGCGGAGACCGGCATCGCCGCGACCCCGGGGGTGGATTTCGATCACCAACGCGGCAAGCGTTTTATGCGGCTCAGCTACTGCGGCCCGGAAGCGGATATGGCGCGGGCAGCGAAACGGTTGATCGCCTGGCATCGGCGCGGCGGGTTGGGCGGAAGATGACCCCGGCGGCACGCCTGGCAGGAACGATCGAGCTGATCGCGGCGATCGCCACGGCCACCCGCAAGCCGGCGGATGCCGTGGCAAGCGATTTCTTCCGCGCCCGGCGCTTCATCGGCGGCGGTGATCGCCGTGCCATCTCTGATCAGGTCTGGGCGGTACTGCGCGCCTGGCGCCGGCTTGGCTGGTGGCTCGATCTGCCCGACGAGGCTGACGGCGCACGTCTCCGCGCCGCAGGCCTGGCGCTGCTCGGGGGCGAGAAGCTGGAGGCCGTCGAGGCGCTGTTCACGGGTGGGCGCTTTGGCCCCGAGCCACTCGGCGCGGCCGAACGCAAGCGGCTGGCACGCCTCTCGGGCCATAAGCTCGATCACCCCGAAATGCCGGACGCCGTGCGCTTCGAAGTGCCGGATTGGCTTTTCCCGCGCCTCGCCGCCCGTTTCGGCGCCGATCTCGCTCTCGAATTATCGGCGCTTGCCGGCCCGGCGCCGCTCGATCTCCGCGTCAACCTGCTCAAGGCCACCCGCCCCGAGGCCGAAGCAAGACTTGCCGCCGAGGGGATCGTTGCCCGTCCTACCCCGCTTTCGCCCTGGGGATTGCGGGTGGCGAGCCGCGCGCCCGTCACCGCGGCGCCAAGTTTTCGCGAGGGGTTGGTCGAGATCCAGGACGAGGGCAGCCAGATCGCCGCGGCGCTGGCCGATGCCCGGCCGGGAATGCGGGTGCTCGATTTCTGCGCCGGCGCCGGCGGCAAGACGCTGGCGCTGGCGATGACGATGGCCAATCGCGGCCATCTCGTCGCCTGTGATATCTCGGCGCCGCGGCTCGAAGGGGCGCTGCGGCGGCTGCGCCGGGCCGGGGTGCATAACGCCGAGCGGCATTTGCTGACCCCGGGCGATAAATGGCTAAAGCGCAGGGCGGGCGGGTTTGACCGCGTCTTCGTCGATGCCCCCTGCACCGGCTCCGGCACTTGGCGACGCAACCCCGATGCAAGGCGCCGGCTCGGCCCCCATGATCTCGCCGAACTGATCGTTCGCCAGGCAAAGATTCTTGACCAGGCGGCAAATCTGGTGCGCAAAGGCGGTCGTCTCGTATACGCTACCTGTTCGGTGCTGGCCGAGGAGAACGAGGAGCAGGTGTCCGGCTTTCTGTCCCGTCATGCGGAGTTCACCGTGGTGCCATGCGCGGCTTGCTGGCCGTTCGGCGCGCACCCGCCGGCCGCCGCCGTCTTTCTGAGCCTGTCGCCGCATCGTCACGGCACCGATGGGTTCTTCGCCGCGGTGCTGGAGCGCCGGACGTGATCGCCATCCGGCGCGCCCGCCCGGCCGATGCGGTGGCAATCGGCGCGGTGCATGTCGCGGCTTGGCGCAGCGCCTACCCCGGCATCCTGCCTGACGATTTTCTCGCCAAACTCTCGGTGCCGCGGCAAGCGGCGCATTATGACAGCGCCATCCGTGGCGGGGTCGGTGTGCATGTGGTGACCGCCTCGGGGCGCGATTTGCCGGATCATGGTGCCGGCTGGCCGGGCGGCAGCCGGGTCATCGGCTTCGTCACTGCGGCCCGCTCGCGCCAGCCGCGCTTGGCCGAGGGCGAGATCGAGACCCTCTATATGCTCGATGACTGGCGCGAGCGCGGCCTGGGGCGGCTCCTGCTCGGGGCGGCAGCGGCGCATCTCGCGGCGCTCGGCTGCCGTTCGGTGTTTCTCTGGGTGCTGCGCGACAACCCCAGCCGCTGGTTCTACCAGCATCTCGGCGGCCGCCCCGCGGCCGAGGGCGAGACCCATGTCGCCGGCCAAACCCTCGCCCAGCTCGCCTTCGTGTGGGATCCGATCGAGCGGCTGGTCGCCGCCACTTCGCGCGCCACCTGAAGAGCGGCCGGGCGGCGCCGCCACAACCTCCCTTGCCGACGCGCGTCAACCATGCTGCAAGACGGGCATGCTGCAAGTCCCGCTATCGTGAGCACCGCATCCCCTGTAGCCGACCGCGTGCTGATCCTCGATTTCGGCAGCCAGGTCACCCAACTCATCGCGCGACGACTGCGCGAAAGCGGCGTCTATTGCGAGATCTGGCCCTATAACGCCGATCCCGCGCGCATCGCGGCCTTCGATGCCAGCGCTTTCATCCTCTCGGGCGGCCCGGCGAGCATCACCGAGGGGACGGCCCCGCGCGCGCCCGAGATCGTCTTTTCCTCTGGCCGCCCGGTCCTCGGCATCTGCTACGGCGAGCAGGCAATGTGCGCGCAACTCGGCGGCGCGGTGGAGAGCAGTGAGCAGCGCGAATTCGGCCGTGCCTTCGTTGATATCACCGCTCCCTGCGCCCTTTTCGAGGGCGTCTGGCAGCCGGGTGGGCGAGAACAGGTATGGATGAGCCATGGCGACCGCGTCACCCGCCTGCCGCCGGGCTTCAGGGTGGTCGCGGTGAGCGAGGGCGCGCCCTTCGCCGCCATCGCCGACGACGCGCGACGCTTCTACGGCGTGCAGTTCCATCCCGAGGTGATGCACACCCCGCATGGCGCGGCGCTGCTGCGCAATTTCACCCATCATGTCGCGGGCTGCGCCGGTGACTGGACCATGGCGCGGTTCCGTGAGAACGCAATCGCGCGCATCCAGGCCGAGGTGGGCGTCGGCCGCGTCGTCTGCGGCCTTTCGGGGGGGGTCGATTCGGCGGTCACGGCGGCGCTGATCCATGAGGCGATCGGCGATCAGCTCACCTGCATCTTCGTCGATCACGGGCTGTTGCGCGCCGGCGAGGCCGAGGACGTGGTCACGACGTTCCGCGAGCGTCTCAATATCCGCCTCATTCATCGCGACGCCGCGGCGCTGTTCCTCGCCGCGCTCGAAGGCGTCGATGACCCCGAGGTCAAGCGCAAGACCATCGGCCGGCTGTTCATCGATGTCTTCGAGGAGGAGGCGGGAAAATTTGGCGGCGCCGAATATCTCGCCCAGGGCACGCTCTATCCCGATGTCATCGAGAGCGTGAGTTTTCTTGGCGGACCCAGTGTCACGATCAAATCGCATCACAATGTCGGCGGCCTGCCCGAGCGGATGCGGCTCAAGTTGATCGAGCCGCTGCGTGAGCTGTTCAAGGACGAGGTGCGGGCGCTCGGGCGCGAGCTTGGCCTGCCGGAGGCGATGGTCAGGCGGCACCCCTTCCCCGGCCCCGGTCTCGCCATCCGCATCCCCGGCCCGGTGAGCGCCGCGAAACTCGCGATCCTGCGCCAGGCGGATGCCATTTTCCTCGAGGAAATCCGCGCGAGCGGCCTCTATGACGCGATCTGGCAGGCTTTCGCGGTATTGCTGCCGGTCAGAACCGTAGGCGTCATGGGCGATGGGCGCTCCTACGATTACGCCTGCGCGCTCCGTGCCGTGACCAGCAGCGACGGCATGACGGCCGATGTCTATCCTTTCGATCCGGCTTTTCTGTCACGCGTCGCCGGACGCATCGTAGGCGAGGTGCGCGGCATCAACCGCGTCACCTACGACATCACCAGCAAGCCGCCCGGCACCATCGAGTGGGAATGATCTAGGGCCTTTCGGCGGCTTCCGCCAACGATCGAAAAATCGTAAGAGGTGCCCATCGCCTCTGGCGGGAGATCCAAGAGGGCGTTGCCCTCCTGGTCGCCGCTTCGCAGACCGCCCTACGCGGTGATCTTCGCCCAGTCCACGCCCTTCTCGAAGGAAGCGGCGGCGCGGTAGATTGTCTCCTCGCCATAGCGCTTGCCGACCAGCATCGCGCCCACCGGCAAGCCGTCCACCATGCCGCAGGGCAGGCTCATCGCCGGATGGTGGGTGCAGTCGAAGGGCGCAGTGTTGGGCAGGATCTCAAAAGCCCGCTGGATGATTTCGCTGGCGGAAGCGTCAGGTTTGGGCAACGGCGTCGCCGTCATCGGCAGTGTCGGCATCAACAGCAGGTCATATTCCGCAAGCACTGCGTCATACGCGGCACGCAATCGGCGCACCAGATTCTGCGCCTTGGCGTAGTAGTGCCCGCGATGGCGCGTCACCATGTAGTGGCCGAGCAACATGGTGTTCTTGAGGCTGTCGGAGAGTTCATCGGCCCGGTCGCGCCAGCCGGCGTGGAAATCGAGCATCGAGGTGACATAAAGACCCTGCCAGTTGAAGCCGAAGCCGTTGCCCTGCATCATCTGCATCGTTGCACCCTCGGCCGCGACGGCAAGCCAGATAGCGGTGCCAGGCCGGTGCATCGGGATCGAGACTTTTTCCACAGTCGCGCCGAGGCCCTTGAAGCGCTCAGCCGCCTCGCGCACGATCCCATCGCTCGCCGCCATCGACTGCGGATGGCCGAAACCTTCCTCGACCACACCAATGCGCAAGCCCTGCGCGCTCCGTCCCAGTGCCTCGCGATAGAGTTTCGTTTTGCTATCATACTGACGTGGATCGAGCCCGTCAGGCCCGGCGAGAACCTCAAGCAGAAGTGCGTTGTCCTCGACGCTCGCGGTAATCGGCCCGACGTGATCGATGGTCAGTTCGATCGGCATGATCCCGGAATAAGGCACGAGGCCATGCGTCGGCTTCATGCCATAGACGCCACAGAACGCCGCCGGCATGCGGATCGAGCCGCCCTGATCGCAACCGAGCGCCATCGGCACCTCGCCTGCTGCCACCAGCGCCGCACTTCCCGAAGAGGATCCGCCGGCGGAATAGCCATGCTTGCGCGGGTTATGCACCGGGCCTGTGGCGCTGGTATGGCTGCCGCCCGAAAAGCAAAAATACTCGCACACCGCCTTGCCGACAATCGTACCACCAGCATCCAGAATGCGCACAACCACGGTGGCATCGACATTGGGCACATAGCCTTCCATGGTCGAGGCGCCGTTCATCATCGGCACGCCGGCGAGGCAGATATTGTCTTTGAGAACAATTTGTTTGCCCTTGAGCTTGCCCGAGGGCGCGCCCTCCACCGTGGTCTTCATATACCAGGCGCCGTATTTGTTCTCCTCGCCGACCGGGCGGCGGCCGGGTGTGCGCGGATAGCGCACCTCAGGCACCTCGTCGGTCATCTGATCGAGCAAATTATAGGCATCGAAATTGCCAGCGAGTGCGGCGCGATGCTGGGCGAGTTCGTCATCGCCCATCGTCATGCCAAGTTCCGCCGCGATCTCGCGGAAGGTTTCGAGCGTGGGAAGTTTCAAAGTACCAAGGGGCATGTCCATTTCCTCCTGAGTGTCAAACGGTCCCGACGAACTCTTCAACAAGTGCCGGGTCGGAAAGTGCGGCGGGCGAGATCTCGCGGCCGATTTCGCCGCGATGGATCAACAGCGCGCGGTCAGCAAGACCCTGGATAAAATCAAGATTCTGCTCGACCAGCAGGATGGTGAGACCGCGCCGCGCCCGCAGATCGCGCAGGCGTTCGATCATCGCCTGCACGATCGAAGGTTGTATGCCCTCCGTCGGCTCGTCGAGAAGCAGCATTCTCGGTTCACCGCAAAGCGCGCGGGCGAGCGCCAGAATCTGCTGCTCGCCCCCGGAAAGCGCCCCGCCCGGGCGTTCAAGAAGGCGGGGAAGCTCTGGAAACTCGTTGACAATTTCATCAAGAATGCGTGGCGAGCCAGATTTCGCGAGACAGCCAAAGAGTAGATTTTCGCGTACCGTGAGCGCCGGGAAAATCTGTCGCCCCTGCGGTACATAGCCGAGGCCGAGCCGCGCCCGCTGATGAGCTGCCAACCGCTCGATGGCGCGGCCGTCAAATTTGATGCGCCCACCGCGACAAGGCAAGAAGCCCATCAACGTGCGCAACAGCGTCGTCTTGCCCATGCCGTTATGGCCGAGAATGCCCAGACACGTGCCCTGTTCAAGGTTCAGCGAGACACCACGCAGTACACCGATCCGGCCATAGCCCGCCACCACATCGGCAACCTCGAGCATGGCGGCCATCAGATGGTGACCTGCTGCTGTGGCGCGACTGCCTTACCAAGATAGACGTCATGCACGCGACGGTCGGCGAGAACCCGCTCGACATCATCCTCGATGAGCTGAACCGCGCCGGGAATCCCGGAGGCTCCTAATCTTGGGTAGGATGGAGCGATGGAAAAGCGGAAGACGACGAACAGGTTTTCACCGGAGGTCCGCG